>CAYGXH010000154.1:0-7087 GCA_964353675.1 uncultured Chlorobiaceae bacterium | reverse complement strand
TTGTGAGCCGCATAGCATGTTCCTTCTGTTGTTCTTTCTGACAGAGTACATCTCAAGGAGCATGCCAAATGATAAATATGGGGATTCTTGATGGAAATGAGATTTTCCCGAGTTTGATGTAACTGTCGGATGAGAAATCGTTGGTAATTTAGGACAACTCTTCAGAGGCTGGAGATTAAGAGATGTCCATTATTGAAAATCGCGACCGGCTTTCCCTTCAATATTTTCATATGAAAAGGCGAATTTTTTGATTTGGATCTGAATTTTTCAACATCCACCGTCCATTCTTTATTGGGGTCGAAAATCGTGATATTCGCCCTCTCCCCCTCTGCTATTTTTACGGCAGGAATATGCAATATCTTTCGTGGGTTTGTGGAGAATTTCTCAATAAGCTGGTGAAGGGTAAGTATTTTCGTGTGGAACAATTCCGTAAGTGCCAGACCGATCGCGGTCTCAAGACCGACAATACCGAATGGCGCGTATAGAAATTCCACCTGTTTTTCGTCATAACTGTGTGGTGCGTGGTCAGTGGCAATGACGTCGATCGTTCCATCCCTCAGTCCTTCCTTCACCGCTTCCAGGTCCTCTGTCGTTCGTAACGGTGGATTCATCTTTGTATTTGTATCAAAAGTTCGTACAGCCTCATCTGTAAGCGAGAAGTGATGCGGTGTAACTTCGCAGGTCACGGGTACCTTTTTTATTTTTGCGGCGCGGATAAGTTCAACCGATCCTTTTGTGCTGACATGTGCCACGTGGTACGGGGCAGAAGTATATTCTGATAATTTTAAATCCCTTGCGATCACGATTTCTTCTGCGATTGAAGGGATCGGCTGCATACCGAGCGAGGTAGAAACGAATCCTTCATTCATGACACCCCCTTTGGTGAGGCTCAGTTCCTCAGCATGTTGAATGACAGGACGCGAAGTCATTGATGCGTATTCAAGAGCCCGGCGCATTATTTCAGCGTTTTCGAGAGGCGCACCATCGTCGGAAAAGCCGACCGCTCCTGCTTCCTCGAGTTCCAGCATCGGCGCGAGTTCCTTCCCTTCTCTTCCTTTTGTCATTGCTGCAATCGGATAAATATTGACCATACCATGGAAAAGAGTTCTGGACTGATCGATGATCCAGCGTACGAGCGCCTCGTGATCAACAGCCGGATTTGTATTGGGCATTGAACAGACTGCCGTGAAACCTCCGTTTGCCGCCGCCTGAATACCCGTCTCAATTGTTTCTTTATGTTCATAACCGGGTTCGCGTAAATGAACGTGCATATCGAGGAAACCCGGGGAAGCAACTGCTCCGTTGAAATCAATTACTTCGATCTCCCCGGCTCCGGTTATACGATCATTGATTTTATCAATCACACCGTCAACGATTTGTATATCCCTGACTGCATCCGTCCCCTGAGCGGGATCGATGAGATGTAGATTTTTTAAGATAACGCGCATATCAGCTCCTTGTTCCAAGAAGGTAGAGGACAGCCATCCTTACTGCAACGCCATTCAGGACCTGCTGAAGGATGAGGGAATGTTCACCGTCAGCCACATCGGCTGACAATTCGACATCACGGTTGATCGGACCCGGATGCATGATCGTGATATCTTTTCGGACACGCATAAGACGTTCTTTCGTAACGGCGAAATATTTGCGGTACTCCTGCAGTGAAGGAAGGAAAACGCGGTCCTGTCGCTCGAGCTGGATTCTGAGGACATTGAGGATATCAGCCCACCGCAACGCATCTTCGATTTTATGGTGAACCGTCACACCCAGTTTTTCAAGATTCCTGGGAATGAGAGTGGAGGGTCCGCATACCGCGACTTCGGCACCCATGGTTTTGAGGCCATAGATATTGGAGAGGGCAACACGACTGTGGGAGATATCGCCGACGATACAGATTTTTAATCCCTCGATCCGGCCAAACTTTTCCCGTATGGTATACATATCTAGTAAGGCTTGCGTGGGATGTTCATGAGCCCCGTCGCCGGCATTGATGACTACCGCATCTATAACTTTACTGAGGAAGAGAGCAGAACCCGGCGCTGCATGACGCATGACCACCATGTCGATTTTCATCGCTTCGATGTTTCGTGCGGTATCCTTGAGTGTTTCGCCTTTTTTTACGCTGCTTGCATCTGCGGAAAAATTTACGACATCCGCCGATAACCGTCGTTCCGCGAGCTCGAAGGATACCCTCGTTCGTGTCGAACTCTCAAAGAATAGATTCACGATGGTCTTCCCCTGCAGAGTGGGTACTTTTTTTATGGGTCGTTCCAGCACTTCGCGGAAGGATGTTGCAGTATCGAGGATTGTTTGAATGTCATTCTTCGGCATTCCTTGCAGTCCCAGAAGATGTTTACTCACCAGCGGCATTATCTTTCTCCTTCGGTCAATTCTATGAGATTGACTCCATCTTCCCCGTCAACTTCTTTCATTGATACTTTGACTTTTTCATTAACGGAGGTAGGTATGTTTTTACCTACGAAGTCCGCTCTGATGGGAAGCTCACGGTGCCCGCGATCGATGAGGACCGCAAGCTGGATTGAAGCCGGCCGTCCCATATCGACAAGTTCATCGAGAGCCGCGCGAATCGTTCTGCCTGTGAAGAGCACATCATCGATGAGTATAATGTCTCTCCCTGAAACATCGAACTTTATGTCTGTTCCCCGGAGAATTGGTTGACTCAAGTTTTCGCGCAGATCATCGCGGTAGAGTGTAATGTCGAGCAAACCAACGGGAATATCCCGGTGCTCAATTTCTTCTATCTTTTTGGCGATGCGCTTTGCCAGAAACTCACCCCTTGTCCGAATTCCCACGAGAACTAGGTTCTCAGCGCCTTTGTTTTTTTCCAATATCTCATGAGCAAGACGGATTAGCGTACGCTCAAAATTCTTTTGGTCAAGTATTTTCGTTGATGTCGCCATGGTATTCCGATAAGAAAAAAACCTCCAATCCCCAGTATTGGGAGGAGGTTATGTGGTATGTGTTATTATTAATTCTCACTATCCTTCTCGACCTCTCCGGATCGGATTTAAAGGTGAACGAGGGTTTTTCTAATCGCGTGGGCGATATAGGACTCGAACCTATGACCTCACGGATGTGAACCGTGCGCTCCAACCAACTGAGCTAATCGCCCCAATAACTTAGGGCATTTTACTGAGGACAATATAAGCAATTGCTGGAAAAAAAGAAACAAGAAAGATACAAACAACTGAAAGGACTGAATCATGTCTGTGATACTAAGATACAAAAAGCTAAAGAATAACCGCCAGTCATTAATTGGAGCTACTGAATTGAATTTGGCTGCAAACACTCCACTGAAATATATTACTCCACAACTGTTAGAGAATTACTGGTTAGCAGGTAGGATTGATCTAGTCAGTGCTCTGGTGGAAAGATTTGCTTTGAATAGAATGGAATTTAAGGTAGATGAAACAATAAAACTGCAAGAATTTGGACTTAAATATTACGAATCTATAGGTGTCCAGTCATCAAGGCAGATTCTGAGATACCTCAATGCATTCTTGGAAGTAATTAGACTCCAGAAGTCTGGTGCTCAATTATTTGGCAATAGTGCCACTATGACAATGGCAATGCAAATGTCAACTGTACAACAAAACTTTGAAAAATCAGTTGGATGGGACAATCTGCTTGAATCATAATTGAATGAAATGAATTGGAGTTCTCTTTTTTAGGGGGCTCCAATGTTTTTAAAAGCAAATAGATTAATCCTTGAGGCAACGGACACTAAAACCATAGGGCTTCAATGCAGTATTCTCATCGATTTCACTTCCATCAACGAACAGTCTGAGGTGATATGCATACGTAGAACTGGACTCCCAAGACATCCAAAATATTGCACTGTAACCTAAGTTAATGAAGCCACTAATGTAGCTTCGCATACCTCCAAGCAGAGCAGAGAATCCGCTTGCATTTATCCCCGCCCCACCCCCAGTTCCTTGTCCGATTAATAATTCGTTTATTTTATTCGTATATTTTTAGATATTTTTGTATTCAATAAAATTATCATTTGTCCATTTATCTTAAAAATTTAAAAATAATGGGCAAAAGATGACCCAAAATATTTGACTTTAAGAAATATTAAAGTAAATTTCCTCAGACTTACATAAGGGGATTATAATCATTCGCTAATTTTACGGTAGATAGGGGTATGGGAGATGTTAAAAAAAGGAAATTGCCCTCTTTGCCTATATTGATGAGACAAATAAATGTATAATGATGTAACTCACAATCGAGGGCACAGGAGAAGAAGAAATGCTACAAGCACGAATAGAACACCTGCCCCAGACACCAGGAACGGAAGGAGGCCGTAGGCCGACTGGAGTTCCTGGTGTGGAAAGCATACCCCCGGATGTTGAAGTCGTCGCCCATAAAACGCGGAGGCGATTGACGGTCGGCTACAAGATTCGAGTGATAGAGACAGTTACTGAATTGAAAGCCAACGGGAGCAGTTCAATCGGATCATATTTGCGAAAAGAAGGATTGTATTATTCCTCTGTCCGGAAGTGGATGCAACAACACGAACGTGGAGAATTAACCGCCACAAAGAGCGGCGGCAAGACAAAAAGCCGAGCAGTGTTGCAGGCAGAAATACACCGATTACGCCGTCAATTGGAGCGAACAGAAAAGAGGCTCAAGAAGACGGAATTAATCGTAGAGCTCCAAAAAAAACTTTCGTTGATTCTGGGGATCGACCAAGACGAGATCGACGAAAAGAATGCCGAGAAATAATCGCAGTCCATGGAGAAGAATTAGGCGTAAAGTCTTTATGCCATGCATTTGGAATGCCTCGATCCACAATGTATCGTTCACCAAAACCGGAAGGTTCGTTGAAATGTCATCGACCACATCACCGTCGTCTTACCACACAAGAAGAAACGAGTGTTCTCGAAACACTGAACTGCGAGCGATTTAGAGATATGGCCCCTCCGGAAATCCATACGACATTGCTTGATGAAGGCCTGTATTTATGCTCTCAGAGAACGATGTATCGGATTCTTGAACGTAATCATCAGATGGTTCAACGACGGCAATCTGAGCCGCGAAAATATTCTCGTCCTGAACTGTTGGCGTCAAGGCCAAATGAAGTATGGTCATGGGATATCACAAAGCTGAAGGGCCCGTGCAAGTGGACGTATTATTATCTGTATACTATTCTTGATGTCTATAGTCGGTATATTGTCGGTTGGATGGTAGCATACCAGGAATTAGCGAAGCTTGCTGAAGAGTTGATTGCCGAAACATGCCGAAGGCAGAATATTGAACGTGGATCGTTGACGGTCCATGCAGATAACGGCAGCTCAATGAAATCATCGGTGGTTGCTCAATTGCTTGCTGATCTTGGAGTAATAAAAACTCATTCGAGGCCGCATGTGTCGAATGACAATCCGTTCTCGGAGTCGGCGTTTAAAACGTTAAAATATCGGCCTGATTTTCCTGAGCGTTTTTCTACGATTGAAGAAGCGAGGATGTTCTGTCAAGATTTCTATCGATGGTATAATCATGAACATCATCATTCAGGTATTGCGATGCTGACGCCGGTGAGTGTGCATTATCAGCAGCATGAACCCATTCTAAAAACAAGAGCTGCTGTTCTTGTGAAGGCATTTGAAGAACATCCGGAGAGATTTGTGAAAGGAGTGCCGGTAGTGAAATCGGTCCCAGAGCATGTGTGGATAAATCCACCAATGAAGATCGCAGTCGGATTTGGTGGCTAACTCATAAATATATTTGTCTCAATAGTATTGACAAGTTCCGTTGGATACAGGTTTTTAGCCTACTTCTAAACACTTGTCTGTGTATTGTATTAATTACACTCATTATTGAGAATAGAAAATTAAAAGCTATCCTTAATAGTTTTTCAATAAGTGAGATCACTCCTTTGGAACCGGGAGAGAAAGTTCTACCCTTCAAAGTAGTTTCGTTAACAAGTGGAGACACTTTCGAAATAAAATACTCTCATGAAACTGGGAAATATCTTTTCTTTATATTTTCAACGAATTGCCCTGCTTGTCTAAAAAATCTCGAGATGTGGAATAAAATCTCTGATAATGATCTAGATAATGTGAACATCATTGGAATAAGTATTGATAATGTTGAAATAACAAAATCTTACGTTACAAATCACAATGTAGGTTTTTATACAGTTTCAATTGCTGATACAAGTTACTTACAAGATTATAAAATCTCAGGTGTCCCATCAACAATTTTAATATGTAATAATGGAACAGTTGAAAATGTTTGGGTTGGCATATTAGCTAATGAACAATTCGAAGATGTCAAAAGATCTGTGAATATGCGTGAGCGTATTAATTGATTAGAATACCTAATTATTCCATTTTTCTATTTAAAGATTAAAGAAATATTTAAATGTTTGATATGAAACACAGGTTGCTTGATAAATATTCAACTTCACATAAATAATTCAATATGTTACATCATACCTATCCAAAATAATTTCTCCAGATTCTATTTCGGACAGCAGAATTAACCTTGACAGAAAATATCGTGTAATTGTACAGCAAATTACATTTTAAAACAACAGATTTTGACCAATTTCGTATCGATCTAATCTTTCATTCATATATTGGCATCTTGGACAGCATAATGCATCTTTTAAAAAACGAGAAGGGCTTACTTCCAATAAAGAATAAAAACCCGTCCAAAATGACAGTTATTCAGGTGGTTTTGTTTGTCTATACAATTATTTTGGACAGCTGTGATGTTACATAATAAAAAAACATTATGGAGGATTTAGTCATGAAGAATAAAACTATTTCATTTATGATCTGCATCATTGGATTTATGGTGCTACTAAGCGCAATACTACAATTACATCAGGCGTATGCTAATCCTACGCCAGGACTTTGCCAAGACATATGTGTATGTGAATGTTGTGTACCAATTCCCCCTGAGTGGTGTTATCCATATCATGCACCATGTGCGAATTTTACATGTATTTCTAATAAAGTATGGACAGATTGTGAGGCTTATTGCGGTTATACAAAATAGTATTACCCTCTGTATCTTTTTGATATTGAGGGATAATTCAATATTAATCACAAAGACA
>CAYGXH010000153.1:1904-7091 GCA_964353675.1 uncultured Chlorobiaceae bacterium | reverse complement strand
ACAAACTGAAAGACGCCATCTTAGAGCGTAACGTTCCAAAGATGCCTATGCCGAACCGCATTACCGCGTTGTATGAAACATTCCTCTATGGCGGCTATGGTACCACCGGCATGGTGGTGGGTAAGGTAAGAACCGACAGCAATAAATACTTCGGTTGGTTCCAAACACTGAAATACGGCGACGTATGGAAATCGCTGAATAAGAAAGGCGGACTGCATACTGGTTTGCCGCACGGATTTGATTACTTCGCGAACGCCAAACCAGTGGTGAAACAGCAGAAGAAACTCGAGCCAACAAAGTATAACAACATGTTGTTTGCTAACCTCGCTGCATTACAGTTCAATATCACCGTAAGTGCAATGGGGATTACTCCTGTTGGCTTCGGTGAGCTGGTTTATGACGAGCCTGCAACCGTCGGGCCATTTGACGGTATGATGATTAGGGATATCGCAGCCTATGCCGACTCGATAATGATGGGCTGGCTTGTCGATACTACTATCAAAGAAAAGCCGGCAAAGGGTCACAGATTCATGGATGCATCGGCTCCGGGTTCCTATAATGATCTGGATTATGCGGTGGCACGTATCAACAGCGCGTTTGAAGGAGAGCTGGATACCGTGAAATTCTCGGATTCGCTCATCTTCACGGGCCTGAAAACTCTGCTCGATGTTCCGTACCTCCGTGCCAGTTCCGGTGTGATACCTACAATTATTACGCCAATGGCAAATATCATACCGCAGGAACCTGTCGGTTATTCATTGTACCAGAATTATCCTAATCCGTTCAACCCGATGACAACAATCGAGTTCGACCTACCGAGTGAAGCGTTTGTATCGCTGAAAATATACAATATGCTCGGTCAGGAAGTTGCGACATTGTTGGACAACGAGTTGATCAGCGATGGTACTCAGGAAATACAGTTCGAAGCACAGAATTTTGCTTCGGGTGTATACTTCTACCGTATTGTTGCGGAAGGTTTGGATGATGATGGAAATATGAACAACTCGACATTCCATCAGGTCATGAAGATGGTGCTCATAAAGTAATGACCTAAGTAAATAATCCCGCCCTCTATTCAGAGGGCGGGATTGTTTTAAATCAGGTGTCGCGCTCCATAACGTTACACTTAAAAGGAGCTTTCTTTATACATTATAAATTAGCGCATACGGCGCAAAATCCGCGGATAGTTCAAACACTCTGCGTCCTTTGCGCCTTTGTGTTTCATAATTGTTCAGTATCTCATTTCCTACACTTATAAACTCACTATAACCGACGCAATTAAAATGAAACCTGTACTTGAACAACTACAGCTTTTTGGCATCATACCTGTTCTTGTCGTAGACGATGAAAATTCTTCGGAGGAACTTGCCAAGGCACTCGTGGACGGAGGACTGCCCTGTGCCGAGATTACATTCCGGACGGATGCAGCACTGAATGTTCTTACACGTATGCTTAAAGCCCAGCCGTCGTTACTTATCGGTGCGGGGACGGTTCTGACCGTCGATCAGGCGAAAATGGCTGTCGATGCAGGCGCCCGATTCATCGTTTCGCCCGGGCTCAACCAGAAAGTAGTGGAACACTGCGTCACACATTCAATTCCGGTAGTCCCCGGAGTTCTGACGCCAACTGAGGTAGAGACTGCACTTGATCTCGGATTGGAAGTTGTCAAATTCTTCCCGGCGGAAGCGAGCGGAGGATTGAACTACCTGAAGGCGGTGAGTGCTCCTTACCGAACAATAAAATTCATTCCTACCGGCGGGATAGATGAAAAGAATTTATTACCATATCTGAAACACCCGAGTGTTATTGCCTGTGGGGGAAGCTGGATGGCGAGTAGGGAACTAATTGCACAGAAAAACTTCTTGGAAATCAATCGACTTGTAACACAGGCGGTAAGTATCGTTCTTGGATTTGAACTTAGACACATCGGCATCAACATGCCCGATTCTCAGTCAGCCCAGGTATTATCTTCAAAGATCAGCGAACTTTTCAGGATTCCAATCAAAGACGGAAATACTTCTATGTTCGTCGGCACCCAGTTCGAGGTTCTCAAGAGAACCTATCTTGGCACGCACGGACATATCGCCCTTGGGACAAACTTCATCGATCGCGCCGTTGCTTACTTTGAGCGTTTGGGTATAAAGGTTTTGCCGGAAACCCGGAATGAAAAAGACGGAAAACTGTCTACGGTTTATCTTGATATTGATATCGGAGGCTTTGCGCTTCACCTGGTTCAGCTGTGAAGAAATAGAACACAGATAACACCCGCCGACGCTTCGCTTTGGCGGGCAGGCAGAAAATGCGCAAGATTTACACAGATGCTTATCTGTGTAAATATATCGCCTCTTTATTTTGGACATGTTATTTTTTCTGAAATGAAGTTATCTTCATCTGCCGCCCACCGATAACCTATTCCAGACTCTGTCAACAGAATTATTGGATTAGTTGGATCTTCCTCCAGTTTTTTTCTTAGTTGTGCAACATATACACGCAGATATTGTGTTTCTTCAACAAAAGTAGGACCCCAGATTTCTTTGAGTATGTAGTTGTGGGTTAACACCTTCCCGGCATTACGAATGAATAATGATAACAATGAATACTCCGTGGAGGTGAGTTTAACGAATTCACCTTTTTTCTTAACAATGCGTGCCGTGAGGTCGACCGTAATAGAGCCGGTCTTTAAAAGAGTTCCTTGATCTGAAGTGTAACGGTGTCTCAGGGCAGTCCGTACGCGTGCGAGTAATTCCGCAGTCCGGAATGGTTTGGTGAGATAATCATCTGCTCCGGCATCTAGGGCAGAAACGATGTCATGTTCGTTTTTGCGGACGGAAAGAATAATAACCGGTATTGCACTCCATTCTCTGAGTTTCCTGAGCACGTCTATACCGTCAGTATCAGGCAGACCCAAATCTAGTATTATAATCTCAGGGTGTACCATCACTGCCTGACGTATTCCTTCCTCGCCCGATTCTGCAAGAAAAACTTCATATTCGGCGCTTTCAAACGTAATTGTCAGGAGCCGGCGCATCTGGCTTTCATCATCAATGACGAGTATTCGTACTGGTGGACTCATGGTTCCTGTTGTATTTGGTCGTGACTGTATTGAAATTCCACCGGTAATTGAATCGTAAATTGTGCTCCGCTGTCCGGTTTATTCTCCACCGTAATCTTACCACCATGTGCCTCCACAAATCCTTGTGCAATGGAAAGGCCCAGACCGGTACCGCCGGCCTTCGTGCCAGGTACTCTGAAAAATTTTTCAAATACTCTAGGGAGCATTTCTTTCGGAAATCCCGGACCACTGTCGGAAATGGAAATAATGAGGTTGTTTTCTTTCGTGAACGATCGGATTTGAACCTTAGTGTCGCTGGGTGTATACAGTGAAGCATTATGGAGAATATTTGTTATTGCGTGCTCGATCAGATTGACATCAATTTTGACCAGTGGCATATCCAAAGGCACGTCAATGGTAACATTGTGTTTCGATAATTCCTTGGTGAGGTTTCGGACAGAAGCGTTAAAAAGATCGCGCACATCGCACCAGTCAAGTTTCGGTGTCAGGCGGCCTGATTCCAAGCGAGCCATATCGAATAGGTTTTCAACGAGGCGGTCCAATCGATCTGCGGCTATGTGGATCTCATCGATAAGATCTCTCCGTATCTGTTCGCGCGCGGCAGTCTTCTCATTGAGCAGACTCTCCGAAGCGCTCATAATCGCCGCAATCGGCGTACGCAATTCGTGAGAAAGGGAATTGAACAATGTTTTATATAACCGTTCAGATTCCACGAATGCTACCGACTTCTTCGTAATTTCGTTCAACTGCTCCCGCTCGATGGAAGATGCGATCTGACTGAAAAAATTCTGCAGTAAGTTCTCCTGATCTATGGTGAGCGGCGTCTTCTGTCTTGTTATAATGCCAACAACTCCCAGGGGATAGCGGGGACCGGAAATGGGGTAGTACGTGGCAATGGCAGATGGGAGAGTCTCCGTGAACTTCCCTGCTTTCTTCTCATTCCAGTATACCCATGCTGCCACTGCAAATTCTTTCGAATCTACGGTGAACAAACTCGCGGAATGAGCTTTAGTAAAGACTTCACCTTCCGGGTCGCTGAGAAACACAGCTACGTCGGCATTGAAATACTTTTGTATGTTTGATACTGCGGCCTTGGTAACTTCGTCCTGGTTTCTTGCCTTCGCAAGATCACTGGTGAGTGCGTACAAAGCCGTTGTGCGTTCTTCGCGTTGTCGTACCGCTTTTTCACGAGCACGAATCCGCGCAGTGAGTGTCCCTGATACCGCGGCGATTGTAAAGTATGCAAAAAGCATGAGCGCATCCTGCAGTGATGAAACGTTCAGGGTAAATTGCGGAGGAATAAAAAAGTAATCCCACGCTAACGCGCTCACTGCCGCGGCTGCCAGTACAGGACCGGCACCTAACCGTAATGGTAAAAGGGCGACGATCAGCAGCAAGATGAGAGAGATTGTCTCATAACCCAGGAATTCGCGGAGCGGATAACAGAAAAGCGCCGTGGCACTTATTGATGCGAGCGCAAACATGTATTGAGATATCCTTGAACTGACAGCAGGGAAACGAATTCGCCGAGATTTGGTATCTGAATCTTCCTGACCACCTACAAGATACACATCGAGATCGCCGCTCTTCGCGATAATACGATCAAGGAGATTTTTATGGAAGAGTGATCTCTGCTGAGATTTCCCGACAAGTATCTGTGTCGCGTTCTGTTCACGTGCGACACGCACGAGAGCGTGAGCGACATCCTCATCGGCCGTTGTGATAATTTCTGCGCCTAATTCGCGTGCGATTTGAATGTTTTTTGCAAGTTGCTCTTTTTCCGGATCTCGCATAGGTCGCGACGTTTCCACGTAAACGGCTATCCACGATGCATTCATTGTGTAAGCCATCCGCCTCGCCCAACGAATGAGAGACGCACTTTGTGGGCTTGGACCGATACCGACGATCAGTCGCTGGCCCGATTTCCAGGGGCCCGAGATCCGGTGGGTCTGCATAAATTCCCGCAGTTGGTGATCGACCCGCTCTGCCGTAATACGGAGCGACATCTCCCGAAGGGCGGTGAGATTTCCTTTGCGGAAAAAGTTCTGAATCGCCCGCTGTGAACGCTCCGGTGTGTAAACTTTTCCTTCCGCAAGGCGCTTTAGCAGTTCAGC
>CAYGXH010000153.1:0-1804 GCA_964353675.1 uncultured Chlorobiaceae bacterium | reverse complement strand
CCGGCACACATACCGAAAAATATCTTAAGTTTACCCTTTTTTGCCTTGTCTTCTTCCTTTTTCAAGGCATTGAGCAGAGCATCAGGGTCGGGGCGAATATGAAGATCAGTGTCCATTAGATAAAAAATATACGAAATCTTTTCTATGAAATCACTTTAACAAGTCCATTGCCAGGTTTAAACGCAGAACATTTACTCTCGGTTTGCCTAAAATCCCGAACTGAGGTTTTTCAGTGTGATCGTTCACTAATTTCACGAGGATTTCGGGATTTAACCGATCCAATCCGCGAGCGTGTGCTATGCGTGTGATTTGCAGTAGAGCTGCTTCCGGACTGATGTGCGGATCGACGCCGCTGCCTGAAGCAAAGAGCATGTCGGCGGGTACAGCTATGTCGGGAGAGAGATGATTTTTCTCGATGAAACTCTCTCGGCGTTCATTTACAAACTTACGGAGTGTTTCGCTGGTCGGACCTAAGTTGCTCGCTCCAGATGGAAACGGATTGTACTCAATCGCTGATGGACGGGATTGAAAGTATCTATCGCTCTTAAAATTCTGACCTATCAGTTCCGAGCCTTTTACCGTGGTGTCTCCTTTGATGAGACTGCCATTTGCTCTATCCGAAACGAAGAGTTGAGCGACTAACGTTATCAGTGCAGGATAAATTATCCCTGTCAGGATTGTGAAAACAAGCAGTGCCCGGAGTGAAATTAAAAAATTATTTTTCATATGTATATAATTAATTCACCAACATTTATTTCAATGTAAACTTGAATGTAACTTTTCCCTTTGGGAGCACTTTTAAAAGCTGAGATGGAACCGACTCGAAGCGCCATGTTTGTAAAGCTGCAATTGCCTCTCGCTCCAACACTTCATCGCTCTTCCTTACCGGCGAGACAGATAATACTGTGCCATCCGGTAGCACCGAAAAATCCAGTATAACTGACAACTCTCGATCCGTATCTTTGGGATAGCTAGGTATTCGTCCGCTTAACAGTCGACGTCCATCGCCTCCGCCCCAATCAATGGAGGAACCTATACCACTTCCTATCCCACCGCCTGATCCTCCTCCAAAACCACCTCCTATACCATTCCCACTCCCACGAATCCTTCGAATTGGCTTATAGGCAATGACTCCTGGAGGGTAAGCTTTTATGGTTTTAGTACGCTTTGGCGGAGGCTTTATTGTGCGTTGCGCAATGTCCTCTGGTGTCAGTACATGAATCCGAATTAATGTGAAATGAGGATAGTTTTGTGTAGTGTCTTTCAATTCTGACTTTATGTCACCTGATTCTCCAAACTCAATAGTAAAGTAAGTGTCCTGTTTGTCACTACCCCCGCCTCCCCCGCTTCCTCCAAACAATTGGTCTGAAGAAGCAGTTGATTGATCAGGTTGGGTGTTATAACTATACAGTGCGATGAGGATAAATATATTGAAAAGAATCCCGCTCAGAAATGAAATTAATTGGATGTTAAAGCTTCCCCTTCCCCCATGTTCCTTTTGTTTATACATGGATCATCAAAACCATTTTTACATAGTCGCCGACATTAATTCGGCGAGTCATAAATCCTTCTCAATATAAGAATATACTGACTTTTTTCAATACCTGCTGCCTTGCCCTCATTTTTCAGACAATTCTGAGGTTATCTTTTTAAACAATATGATCGTGGAGAACGGATTTCAATTGATATCTTATAAGAAACGAAATGATGTATGGTAATTCAGTAAAATATTTTATCAACTGGTAAATTCACCTCTTTGGTCATATTAATCCTGCCAGGAGAATGAGAATATCGATGACCTTGA
>CAYGXH010000152.1:0-7093 GCA_964353675.1 uncultured Chlorobiaceae bacterium | reverse complement strand
GTGTTGGTCAGATTTAACTCCTCGTTCCCAAGCTCCTGCTTGGGAACGTACTATGAATACTTCTACGCGTAGATTCCCAAAGGGACTTTGGGAACCAGAAGTTAAAACGTCAGAGGTTCTGCCTCTCTATAAAGCTAAATTACTAACAATTTCCCTACTTTCCAAGACCACCTCCCTATTTTCCCCGTAAAACCTCAAAATAGAGATTTTCGTATGCCTTTACGTGCTTTTCCCACGAAAACCTCTCCCTCATTATGCCCGTTTCCATCTCCGCAGGATTAAAGTCCAACGCTTTCTCTATGGCGTCCGCAAATGAACCTGCATCCTCCGACTTCGCTTCAAATACACCCCTCATCCCCCCAACAACTTCGAGCGCGCCTACTCCATCACTCACTACCGACGGGATACCGCTCGCAATTGCCTCAAGCACTACCAAGCCGAACGGCTCACGAACCGACGGACATACGAACACGTCGAGCACAGCCATGATCTCCGGAACGTCATCCCTGTGATCCCAAACAATCAGCTCCCCCCGACCGATGCTCTCCTTCATCACCGCTTCCACCTCCTGCCGGTACTTCGCGACGGCGGGAACAACATTCTCCGTCATTGCCCCGCCGACCACGAGCATCAGCAAATCGGACCGCTGATCTATAAGTCGTCTGCACGCATCCAGATACGTATGATGACCCTTCCATACGTCGTACCGCCCGATGAAGCCGATAATCTTCTTGTCGAGTGGCAATCCTAACTTCTGTCGAATTTTCTTTCTCTCATCCGCAGATCTCGGACGGAACCGCTCCGTGTCAACACCCCAGTAGATTAGACGCACTTTCTTCTTAAGAAAATGACTGCCTTTCTCTATACTACTCCGGATACTCTCCGAAAGTACCGCGATACAACGTACCCGGAATAATGAAAGAAGATCGAGAAGGAAAACGCGGAGCGATTCGTGGAAAAAAATCACATTGTAGATTATCTTTATCCGGCACGTGAGCGATGCAGGCAGTAGGAGCAGAAGCGACAGAACATCCTGGCAGTGAACTATTTGAATTTTTTTCGAAATTATTATTCTACGAAGAGCGAACGACGCTTTCAGGTTTTTCCCGAAAATACCGGGACGTATGAGCTGTTGCAACATAACGACTGCGAACGGCACGACTATGCACTCAATGCCGAACGATTCGGCTTTTTCGACGAGCGGTCCGCGCTCCTTTACGACTAGAATCGGTTCGAACTTCCGCCTATCGATGTGCTTGAGCAGGTAATACAGTCCGTACTCGCCGCCGCCGAACTGAGTGTAAAGACTTATTAAAAGCACTCTAACCTTATTGTTGTCGCGATTCATTATCTATTCCCATGCATTGAAGAAGTACCGGCATGGCTTTTTCGACCTGCCAGCGCGGCGTAAACATATCCCGCAGTTATCGCCATCTGCGCAAAACCGAACAGGAAAAACAGTCGGATCGCCTTGCCGAACGGTTCTACTTTGAATGGGTGCGAGAACATTTTCCGGTAAACACCCCGCGGGATCATTTCGGGTTTTTTCCCCTGTTCGCGGAGAATATTTGTATAAAACCGGCGCGAACCCTTCCCCTGGTCAAATTGATGAACCAGAAATTTTCCCAAGTTGGAGTCGTTGTAATGCTCTACAACGATATCCGGGTCGTACGTGAGCCGCTCACCCTTTAGAAAAAGCCGGTAATTCAGATCGCGCTCCTCAGCGCCGATGAAGTAACCTTCGTCGAAGCCGCCGACCGACTCGAGACACAGTTTAGAATAAGCGGTATTGTTCGATGTAAGGAACGGAGGTGTTATCTGATAGCGTTCATTAAGCTCATATTTTAAAAAATTCACAATCATGTCGTTGGCAATCGCGTACAGATTCGACGTATCACCGGTGCGTGCCGAGCCGCCTACGCCGGCAATTTTCCCGATTTTGAAATGAGCGTGAAGTTTTTCCAGCCAATCCGAAGGGACAATGCAATCGTCGTCTGTAAAGGCGATATATTTTCCAGAGGCACGTCTGATACCTACGTTTCGGGCTACGGCAGGACCTTTATTCGATTGAAAGATGGGGATTATGCGCCCGTTTTTTTCCAGGTCTGTGAGGTATTGGGCAGTTCCGTCTGTGCTTCCATCGTCCACTATTATGATTTCGAAGTCTTTGAACGTCTGTTGGTTCAGACTATCGATTGTCCTTTTCAGGAGGTGGAGCCGGTTATAGGTTGGCACGATGACGGAAAATAGCATTAAATCGGCTGTTGTGTAGATAAATTTTAAAAAAGTTAGTGAATATGGGCGAGAGAAGCAAGGACAACTTCCGATATTTGGCTCTGATTATGGGATGAAAATATCGGAAGTTTGGCTCGAAAAAAAGATCAATCGCAGAGACCTAATGAGCTTAGCTTCAGCATCTCCCCGTTGCCAAGGGGGAGATCATAGAGGGGGTTGTGGAGCAGGACGCATCAACAGTTAAAACCTCCGACATCTATCTCGGTTTAAACTTGTAAAATGTCGGAGGTTTGACTAGTTTTTCAATATCTCTCTTTTAAAGCTTGCCTAGCATGGATCCCGAACAAAAGAATCCGCTTACGTCACTTCGTGACTTCAGCGAATAAATTTCGGGATGACTAGTTTTTTGGTCAGGATGACGGGTTAGAAATTACGAAGTCGAAACATCTCCCCCTTGCCGAGGGGGAGATCATAGAGGGGGTTGTGGAGCAGGACGCATCAACAGGTAAAACTTCCGATATTTGGCTCTGATTATAGGGATGAAAATATCGGAAGTTTGGCTATGACTCCAAAATTACCCTCTCCCCCGCCCGACCGAACGAGCTTGAGCTTTTAATATCGGTCGTTCGGGCGGGCTATAATCCCTCTCCCCTCGTGGAGAGGGATGCATATACTACCCCACCCGTCATGCCGAAGATCTCCTGCCTGCCCCGAACTTGTTTCGGGGTTCGGCATCTCGTTTTCAAAGCTTGCTAAGCTGAAACATCTCCACCATTATAAGGGGGAGATTATAGAGGGGGTGCGAAAGCTTAAATCCATCTGCTATATATTCCTCACAAACCTCACCCCCTGAGTCCCCCTCTCCACCGCTTGTCCTGAGCAAAGTCGAAGGAACGTGGAGAGGGGGACGGAGGGTGAGGGGGTGAGGTAAAAGACAAGAAACCTCGGAGTGCCCCCCTTGCATCTTTTCTTCTATTTATAGTATATTCCAATCACCATATGTCAACAACTTCGAAACTCCTCACCATATTTGCAATCATCGTAATCATCCTGAATATCTGGGGTGCACTCTCCCCTTCTCATTATAATTGGGGAAGTCAGACATTCGCTTTCTATCGTCCGGTAATCGGAATTGCGGCACTTATCGCCGCATTCGCCCTGCTCATACCGAGGATCCAGCACCTTATTGCACGAGGAATCGACCGGATAACAAAACCGTTATCAAAACTGCCGGTCCCGATACTGTTTATCAGCACACTCGGTTTACTGGTCTTGCTCGCATTCACCTTTCCGGTTAAAGGACTCCTGCTCGGCGACAGTAAAATCATTCTTCTGACGACGCCTGAACTCCCCTCTTCTACCGAGGAATCAGCAAACTTCCGGAATCAGCCGCTTGTTCTGCTGACTTTGCGTTTCCTCGAAGGTATCGTGCAGCAAGGCGGCACGCAGGGCTTGAAAGAGATTTATAAATGGTTCGACATCATCGGAGGGACAATTTTTCTCCTGTTTGTTTTTATATTTCTCCGTCAGATGCAAACTTCCCGTACCGAATCGTTACTCCTTGGTCTTTTCATCCTCTCTGCAAGCGGGATACAACTATTCTTTGGCTACATCGAAAATTATGCTCTATTATATGCGGTGACCGCGGGATTTTTTGTATCAGGATGGCTCGCCGTAAACGGAAAACTTCACCCCGTCATTCCTCTCCTGCTCATGATAATGATGATGGGTCTGCACCTCGGAGCAATCATATATCTTCCTGCTCTAGTGCTTCTTTTCGCGCTCTCCTACCGGCGCAACCGGCTGAGTATTCTGATTCTAACAGGCATGGCGGCGGTAGTGGTAATCCTCGTTTTCGTCGCGACAGATTACTCGCTTAATCAGTTCCTGATTCGTCTGAGAGATGCCTTCCGGTATGACATCCTTCCGTTTTTTCAGTCGGTACCTGGCATACCGTACACGATATTTTCGCCGCTTCACCTTATCGCGTGGTTGAATCTTGTAATACTTGTTGCGCCGTTCGGACTTTTCCCCCTAATAATACTCTACGCTCTTCGCTACACTGTTCTACGCAGCTCACTACCGGAGCTAGTGTTTCTTACGGTAACAACATTATGTGGATTACTCTTTACCTTCTTAATTCATCCTGCGCTTGGTATGTTCCGGGACTGGGATATGCTCAGCAGTTTCTTAGTTCCGCTGATTTTCTTCACAGCTTTCGCTTTCGCCAGCCTTATCACAGAATCCGAAAAACGACACATACTCGTGGCGATCACTGGACTTTCTATGATACACGGAGTGTTTTTTATCGGAATAAATACAAACGAGGACAGGCATCTGAAACGCGCAGAGGTTTTAGCTGATCCTCTTTTTCTCGGACACTTTGCCCAAAAACTTCTCTACGACAGGCTCGCCAATATCACATGGGAACGGAAAGAGTATCAGAGATCACGGTACTGGCACGAGCAGTATCTGAAGCTTGACAGTACGAATCCGCGGATCATTGCCAACCTCTCCGATGTGTATTCAAAGCTGAAGGATTCAGAAAATGAATTCCGTATGCTGAAACGCTCTGTGGAACTGGGAAGCAAGAATCCCGCTGTGTATTCTAATGTTGGGGTTAAATACTTTAAAAAAAATGATATCGATAAAGCCATCTCGGCATTTCAGTTAGCGCTGGCATTGGACTCGTTCCATGCGATAAGTCGTGCTAATATCGGTTTATGTTATACGCTAAAGAAAAACCATTCTGATGCTGTCCGACACCTCGAAATTGCATACCGGCTTGGCATGCGCGATCCTCCCATAGTGAGTGCGATCGGTGATAACTATGTCGCACTGAAAAATATCCCAAAGGCAATCGATTATTATCGCATATATATGCGCATGCAGCAGGCAGATACGATAATACAAAAACGCTTGCGACAGCTTGAGGATATTCGTAAATTGAAATAACCGCCCACGATGTAGGGAGATAATCCGGCAGATTTTAGATCTGATGGTGTTTACGGATTTTTGCGAGGGTTTTCTGATACGGGTGTGTAATAATTGGATAATTGAAAACATAATGGCAGCTTATCCGCGACATATTATTGATGTTGCACGCAGATTGCGTCAACATCCAACCGAAGCAGAGGAAATTCTCTGGCAGCAATTAAGGAATCGAAAGCTATTAGGACTAAAGTTTGGTCGCCAACATCCATTCGGTAGGTACGTTGCAGATTTCTATTGTGCTGAACTCCAATTGGTGATCGAGTTGGAAGGTGGAATTCATGAAATAGAAAATCAGAAAGAGTATTATCATGAGAGATTTGAAGCATTAAAGTCTCTTGGATTGACTGTCCTCCGAATACCGAACGAAGATGTATTAAATCATTTCGACGAAGTGTTACAGAAAATAGTTCAGATGAAAACAAGAAACCCTCACCCTCGGTCCCTCTCCCGCTTGCGGGAGAGGGATGTCACGCCGCAGGCGGGACAGGGTGAGGGTAATAGCGAAAAAATCAAACAAAAACAAAATCCGTGAGTAAATACCTATATTTACTTATATCCATCTTCGTCGTAATCATTTTGCTCCACGTGTGGGGAGCGGTTTCGCCGATGCACGAGAACTGGGGATTTCATTTCTTTGGTTTCTATGGGGAAACAATTCTCTTCCTATTCGCTGGTATATTCCTCGTAGCGGCGATTCCAAAATTTCAGGAAAGAATTCTCAAATTCTTAGAAATCTGGATCAGAAAACTATCGGCTTTACCTCTTCCGGTTGCATTTATACTGACAGCAGCCGTTTTATACGCTCTCATCTATCTCTTTCCGGCGAAACTGCACCTCCTCGGCGACGGCGCGGTACTGCTACGCTCTGTCTCACTTGGAATAAGCGGAGATGAGATCACACTAAGCTTTCGCAACCAGCCGCTCATGTTCTGGATCTACCGCACAGCGATGGCGATTCACCCGACGAATGCCGCACCGAATTCCTACACGGTGTACCTTCTCATCGATCTGGCTGCTGCATTTATATTTCTGATGATTCTCTTCTGGGTCTTCCGAAGAATCCACATCCCGCTAATCGAGAAAATCCTACTCGCGTTCCTCCTTGTTTTCAGCGCTGGAACTCAGTTCTACTTTGGCTACGTGGAGAATTACATACTCCTCTATACGGTTACCATCGGATATGTGCTTACTGCATGGCTTTGCCTCGAAAAGCAAGCATCGATAATCGCGCCGATCCTATTCTATGTACTGATGGTTCTTCTTCATATGGGGACGCTCGTGTTCCTCCCGAGTCTTCTTCTCCTGATAATTTTAAAGTGGAAACACAACAAACTGCACGCTGCCGCATTCATCGGCGCGACGGGAGTGGTTGGGATTGTCGTCCTCTACATTATGGGATTCGACCTCGCGTACCTGACGCGTCATCTCGGTTCGGGGAGTGTGGATTTCCTTAAATTATTTGAAGGCGGGCGCGGAGTATTTCCGTATGCGATGTTCTCTTGGGCGCATCTTCTCGACTGGTTCAACGCTCACATGCTTCTCGCTCCCCTTGGTTTCCTGATGAGCGCGGTTCTTATTATGGCGCTTCCAAATGAGCGCCGCTGGCGCAATCCTATACTTCTCTTCCTGATCACTGCTGCTCTCTGCGGTATGTTCTTCACGTGGATCATCAACAGCGCTCTCGGTATGGCGCGCGACTGGGACCTTTTTCTGAGTTTCTTCGTGCCGCTGGCGATCCTGCCGGTCTACCTGCTGAGTCAGGTCTCATCGCTGCCCGGCAGGCGATCCGTCCTTTTCATCATCGTCGTTTTCATGTTACTCAGAACTGCTGCGTGGATCGGTGTCAATGCTTCTGAAGAGCGGC
>CAYGXH010000151.1:0-7116 GCA_964353675.1 uncultured Chlorobiaceae bacterium | reverse complement strand
ATCCTCGAGGACGCTATATAATGTTTCGGGAGAAAACCGCCGTTCACGGAAATGAGGAACGCGGTACGCAGGGTACGATTCGGAGAGGGTGCGGGAGTACTTCGGCGTAGTGTTTTTTTCTCTGGATTTCATTTTTAAAGCATATAATTCGCTCTTTGCGATGGGTAATATAATAAATTCTCGCAAATGTTCAATTCACGCTGTTTGCTTACTGTCGGCAATCTTCGTATATTTTCGTGAGGAAGATCCAAACCTATCAATTATATGTAAGCCCGGAGGGGCATTTTTTATCTTGAGCATATGAATCCCATTGATTTTAATATTAACGACGATCATGGCTTTTTAAAAAGCAGCGTCCCAAATCAGATTCCTGTTCTTACGCTCCGCGATATTGTCATTTTTCCATATATGGTGTATCCGGTGCTTTTGGGCAGGGAATCATCACTCCGCGCGGCTGCATATGCCGGCGAGCATGATAAGCTGGTATTTCTAGTTGCACAGCGTAATCCGGCGGTGGAAGAACCCGGTGAGAATGATATTTACGCCGATGGAACGTTGGCAAAGATCATTCAGGTCATGAAGATGCCGAACGGTCTGATGAAGATACTTGTCGACGGACTCATGCATGCCTCCGTGAAATTGGTCGTCCAGCGTGATCCTTTCATGATGGTCGAAGTGGAATTGTATGATGAGGAAGTCGAAGTCACGCCTGAAATAAAGGCTCTTATCCGCCAGTCGTCATCGCTCTTCGAGGAGTATGTCCAACTCAGCAGAAACATCTCGTCGGATGTTCTGACCGCGTTCGAGAGCATGAAAAATCCCTGCAGGAAACTGTTCTACATTGCCGCAAATATTTCAAAGGAAGTGGAAGGGAAACAGCAGATTCTCCGCCACCGTTCGTTAAAAGAGCAATACTTCGAACTTGCACATCTCCTCACATCCGAGGTCGATGTGTTGAGAATTGAGCGGGATCTTGATGAAAAACTCCACGAGAGTATACAGAAATCGCAGAAGAAGTTCCTTCTCCAGGAACAGATGCGTATTCTCCAGGATGAACTCGGCTCCGAGGAAGTTCTCACGCCCGACATGGTGAAGCTCAAAGAGCAGATAGCCGGCGCGAAAATGCCGAAAGAGGTCCACGAAAAATCCATGGACGAATTTAATAAGCTGAAGAAAATTCCGTCACAATCACCCGAGTACGGTGTGAGCAGGAATTACCTCGACTGGCTGATCTCCGTACCGTGGTATAAGAAAACGAAGGATAATCTGGACATCAAGCATGTGCAGAAGATCCTGGATGACGATCACTATGGTCTGGAAAAACCGAAGGAGAGAATCCTTGAGCACATTGCCGTTCTGAATCTCGTGAAGGAGCGTCGCGGACAAATCCTGTGCTTCGTCGGACCGCCGGGAGTCGGAAAAACATCGCTCGGTAAATCGGTTTCCCGGGCATTGGGACGTAAATTCACGCGCATATCGCTCGGCGGCGTTCGCGATGAGGCAGAAATCCGGGGTCACCGGCGAACCTACATAGGTTCCATGCCGGGGAAGATTATTCAATCAGTGAAACGCGCCGGCGTCATCAATCCGGTTATCCTCATGGATGAAGTCGATAAGATGAGTATGGACTTTCGGGGCGATCCGTCTGCAGCGCTACTTGAAGTTTTGGATCCGGAACAGAACTCAACATTTACCGACCATTATCTGGATGTTGACTACGATCTCTCCCGTGTTATGTTCATCACGACGGCAAATGTGAGGTATAATATACCGCTGCCGCTTCAGGATCGGATGGAAATTATTGAACTGCCGGGTTATCTCGAATACGATAAAAAAGAAATCGCCAAGAGACATATTATCCCCAAACAAATGACGGACCACGGTTTAAAGGATGCAGATGTCCGGTTCGGCGATGGTGCGATTACAAAAATTATCCAGCAGTATACTCGTGAAGCAGGAGTTCGCAATCTTGAACGCGAGATTGCATCAGTATGCCGTAAGGTTGCGAAGGAAATTGTTCTTGCCAGGTCGAAAAACGGTAATCGTGCAAGAAAAAAGGCTGTCAACGTAGATGAACAAAAAGTAGAATCGTATCTGGGTGTTCCGAAATACCGGAAAAAGTTTGCCGGCGGCGAGCGGCGCATCGGCTCCGTTATCGGGTTGGCATGGACGAGCGTCGGAGGTGATATCCTAAATGTCGATGTCACCATCATGAACGGCGCCGAGAAACTCACACTGACAGGTCAATTGGGTGATGTGATGAAAGAATCTGCCAAAGCCGCACTGAGTTATATCCGGGCGAACGCAAAAGCGCTGGGCGTTCCGTCCAATTTTTACAGACGAAAAGAAATTCATATCCACCTCCCTGAAGGCGCCATACCCAAAGACGGCCCTTCGGCCGGAGTCACCATGGCAATGGCAATTATATCCGCAGCGGCTCAACTGCCTGCCAGAAACGATGTTGCAATGACGGGCGAAATTACGCTTCGGGGAAACATTCTGGCCGTCGGAGGACTGAATGAAAAGCTCCTCGCAGCCCAGCGGAGCGGAATCAGCACAGTACTCATACCAATGGAAAATGAGAAAGATCTTGTGGAAATATCCGATAAAGTGAAAGAAAGACTGACAATCGTCCCGATTAATACAATCGCCGATGCGATGAAATGGGTTTTTGGGGAAAAAACACGGCGGCGGGCTTGAAACTCTTCCCGGATTGATTTATATTTACTGCACACATGGGCAAATCCTCAGAACAGCAGACAACGTATGTGGTGACGGCACGCAAGTGGAGACCGCTGATCTTTGCAGACATCGTCGGTCAGTCGCACATCACGACGACGCTACAGAATGCCATCGCCACTAAACGACTTTCGCATGCGTACATATTCAGCGGAGCACGCGGCGTCGGGAAAACAACTGCCGCAAGAATTCTTGCCCGGGCGATTAACTGCTTGCATCCCAGCGGTTCCGATCCCGACAATACATGCGACGTGTGTAAAGAGATAATAGAGGGGAGAAGCGTCAACGTTTTTGAAATTGACGGCGCATCCAACCGCGGAGTCGATGAAATTCGCAACCTGCGCGATGCGGTCCGCTACGGTCCGGCTAAAGGTAATTACAAGGTGTACATCATCGACGAAGTGCACATGCTCACGAAGGAAGCTTTCAATGCACTGCTGAAAACACTGGAAGAACCTCCGTCATATGTGATGTTTATTTTTGCGACGACTGAGATTCACAAAGTGCCCCTCACGATCCTCTCGCGATGTCAGCGTTTCGACTTCCGGCGCATCTCAATTGATGAAATTGTGTCACGGATCCGATTCATCGCCGGGCAAGAACAGATAAGGATAGATGATGAAGCGCTCCACATTATTGCCAGACGCGCCGACGGCTCTATGCGTGACGCTCAGAGCATCTTTGATCAGGTCGTTTCATTCTGCGGGAAGAATGTTGAGACTGATTCGATAGTCTCAATGCTCGGCATTGTTGATTACGAAATCTTTTTCCGCGTCACCGACAGTATCAAGGCGAAGGATATCAAAGCCGGATTGGCGCTGGTTGAGGAGATTATTAACAGAGGTTACGATATCCGTGAATTTCTCAATGGCCTTATAGAACATCTCCGCCATATCCTGGTTGCCCAAGTAACCGATTCGACGGCGATGATTGAGTTATCGGATGTATACCGCGCACGGTACCAAAGCCTCAAAGGCTCTTTTGCCGACAATGATCTGCTCAGACTCATAAAAATTGCCTCCGATACGGAAACGACAATCCGATGGACACAACAACCCCGCCTGAAGCTGGAAGTGGGTTTGATAAACATGATTAAAATTGACAGTAGTGTCGATATATCGTCTCTGATCGGCACTATCGAAGAAATGCAAAAAAATATTACAGGCGGAATACCTGATTCGCAGCTGCGGTCGAACAGATCGGAGGGAATGGACAGCGCAAAACCACCGATTAAAGGGAGCGTCAAAGCATCTCTGCCGACGCTGGCGCCGCATCAGGTGGTACATGTTCAACAACCGCCGCCCGATCTTAGATCTGTTACGCAATTAAATGAAGCGCCGCATTACACACAACCAAGTGATCCTTCGAAGAGGTGGTCCATATTCGTTGAAGAAGCGCTCAGGGAGCGTGTGGCAGTTGGCATGATGCTGAACCAGACCTCGCTTCTTGAAGCTGAAGAGAACCGCCTCTGTATTGGCTGTCCCGACGATTTCCATCTCAACGAACTCAACATGAAAAAGACTCGCCAGTACCTGCAGGAACTCGCCCAGAGAATTTACGGCGCAAAAATGCAACTGGAAACTATTATTTCTTCCCGACTGGAACAGAAGTCGCCTCCCCAAAGTCAGGCAACCAACCATCATACATTACAACAACACCCGCTTGTTCAAACCTTAATTCGTGAATTCGGAGCGAAACCCATCGATCGTTGATACCTTCTAAAGTGTCAGACTTGCATTTCAGGTCTGAAATCTCAATATTAGTTGGAAGGTAATTATGAAAAAATTACACTCTTCTTCGCTCCGATGGGTAATGTACCGATGTATACTCACTGCCGTGCTTGGCGGATCTCTGCTTGTTTCATCCGGATTTGCGCAGTCCACGGCAAAGTATGCGGGTGAATTCATAGCTATCGGAATCGGCGGTCGCGCACTTGGAATGGGAAGCGCTTATACCGCAGTTGCTAACGACATTACATCCGGGTACTGGAATCCGGCCGGACTCTCTTCGATAGATTTTCCGCAGATTGCTCTCATGCACGACGAGCGCTTTGCCGGGCTTGTGAACTACGACTACGGTGCAGTGGCGCTGCCTCTCGGTCCGGTTTCGACACTTGCACTCAGCGTCATCCGGCTCGGCGTAGATAATATTCCGAATACCCAGTATGCCGGGGTTGATATCAACGGACTGCCTTTGCCGCCGGATCAGTGGCAGAACTTCGTCCGCATAGATCCGAACCGGATAACCTATTTCAACGCAGCCGATTGGGCTTTCTTCCTCTCCTATGCACGGAAAATCACGGAATCCTTCTCTTATGGCGCGAACCTTAAACTGATCCATCGAGATATGGAAAGCGCAACCGCCGTCGGAATAGGATTTGACCTTGCCGTTCGGTACGCCATGACGCGTAATTTTGCAGTCGGCGCTAACATGCAGGACATCACTACAACATTGGTCGCATGGAGTACGGGCAGGAACGAACTTATTACTCCCACTCTACGGACGGGCGGCGCGTACACCGTGAATGCCCTCAGCGGCCGATTTACACCGGCTTTAGATCTGGATATGCGCTTTGAGAACAGACGCTCCTCCTCCGCCTTCCACATCGGCGGCATGAGTTTTGATGCCCATGCAGGATTGGAGTACGACTTTCAGAATATCATCGCTGTTCGTACGGGGTATACCGATGCAAAGGAATGGACCCTCGGCGCCGGTATTCACCTCCCCAAACTGCACATTGATTACTCATTTGCGCGGTTGAAAGATTCTGAGGAATCACTGAAGACACACCGAATTTCACTGACCTTTACGCTTGAAGCAGACCAGTTCAGAAGAACTCCCCGCTGATATCATGGCACGTATACTTGCTTCGATCTTCATTAGTATCTTTCTCGTATCATGCGGTGCAAAGTTACCATACGCTGCTGATTATCCGCTGACGCCTGAGATTTTCCGATCCCGTGACAGTGTATTGTCGGGGAGAGTTCCGGCAGAATGGTTTGCGTCTTCCGATGATACCCTCGCGCCGGCGCTCTCTGTTTGGCTCGTAAAAGATGATCTAAGTGCAACAATGATTGTGCGGGAACTTACCATCGATTCCCTCACAGCTATGCGCATAAGGAGCAAGGGTTTGGAGCTTCTCGCTATTCTGAGTGCAGGGCATCAGGGATTGGATATCGTGCGCGATGCTATAAAACTGAAAGAATTTTCTATCGGAAACAAAAAATACTGTTCCTACGAAACCGGTTTGGAAAATAATCGGAGACGCGTCGTTGTCTTTACTGCACTCGGCAGGTATTATGAATGTGAGGCGCGAATTCTCAGAGGCGAATGGGGAGCCGGCGACATACGCCGCCTCTTTTCAGTTCAGCAATCAGTTCTAACTTCTTTACTTTATTGAGTTATTTTGTTCTCAGTATAAAAACACCGTTCCAATCATCCGGCGGTGGTGAGGAACGGTAGAGATCGGAACGTTCAACGTAGAGCTGGCAGGGGTAATCATCGGGGTAGAGGTCGAGTGCGCGTTCGAATGCACCAATTGCCGTCTGCCACTCGCGCTGCCTATAGTGCATTAGTCCCTTGGAATACATTCTGAGAAACTGTTCCTGGTTGTGACTGAGCTTTTCTTCGGTTAATCCCACAAGGTCATAAACGCGGATCGGTTCTGTTTTCCCCGCGACCACGAGAAGATCAAGTTCCCGCGCATGTATTAAATCCTTTGCATATCTGTACGTACTCTCCCCGATCATAATACGGGTTTTGTATTGCTTGTTCGCACCCTCGAGGCGTGAACCGAGATTGACGGTATCACCGATGACGGTATAATCAAAGCGGTTGGCGCCGCCCATATTGCCCACGACAACTTCCCCCGTACTCATTCCGATTCGGATCCGGAGTGATGGTTTTCCGTCGCGCTCCCATTGCGGCCGCATTTCCTCCAGTTTTCGCTGCATCTGAACGGCTGCTCTACATGCTCTGATAGCATGATCGTCCTGAGGGAGCGGTGCGCCCCAGAACGCTACTATGGCATCACCTTCATACTTATCGAGTGTGCCGTTATTCGCAATTACAATTGCGGTCATCTCGCTGAGATACTCGTTGAGGATAGTTACGAGGTTTTCCGGTTGTATTTTCTCGGCTATTTGTGTGAAATTTTCTATGTCGCTGAAGAATACAGTTACCTCTTTTTTCTCACCGCCGAGACGCAGTCTTTCGGGATGCGCCACAAGCTCGTCGACAATGGTAGGATTAACATACTGACTGAACATTCCTTTGATCAGGATTTTTTGCCTTCTCTCGGAAACGTAGCTGTATACCGTACTGCTGACGTAGCTCAGAATCACCGCAAGAGCCGGGCTTGTCATATCTGTCAGGTAA
>CAYGXH010000150.1:0-7121 GCA_964353675.1 uncultured Chlorobiaceae bacterium | reverse complement strand
GACGGTCCCGGCGAGTGCGCCTGGATTCGGATGCAGAAAGTTAACTTCAGCGAGCGTTCGTGTTCCTGCAATGAGGAACGGCATAAGTGATCGTGCCTGATACTCGCCGTCAAAAGCGGCATTAATACGGCTGACACAAAAATCGAAATGCTGATATTGAGACGTGACGAAATTTCCGCAGTAACTTAGGGATGAATCGACGTTGTGAACTAACTGACGGATGGTTAATCCGTTGCATGGATCGGTGGGATTGACCGGATCGTTGTAGATCAAATCACCCAATAGCGTTACACCAGTATCAATTGGTTCTGTTACCATTGAGTCGTTTGCGATTATTGCGAGTTTGAGTGCGTGCACCTCACCCAGAAGATGATTGTCGTGTTTCTTAACGTGAGGATTTCTCAGCTGACCGATGAAAGCTTTTTCTCTTCCGGAGCCGGTGACAGTGAAATCAAAACAACGCGGTGTCCACGCGTGCGGGAAGTATTTACGATCAGCTTTCATGTACCTTATCCAACCCCCTGTAGGATTCACAGTGTCCTTGTGCATAGTACTCGCGATACCTATCACTAATCCTTCCGGCCTGTGTATTATTCGTTTATAAAGATGTTCTAGAACATTTCCGCCATTTGGCTCTATAGTCAAACGAGTGTCAGTTACCGGTCCGAGTTCTTTATTTTTCTCTCCCACCTGCAAGCCGTCAAGCGTCCAATACCATTTACTTACCTGAGTACCTGGCGCTTTTTTTGATACTTTCAGGCAGAGTATTGCTGAATCACCCGGCAACACGATCGTTCCGCTCGCGTCAAGCTCTTTTCCCTTTGCGTTTATCGTTACCGTTGCGAAGCCGCCCGGGTTTTCTACCGCAAGAATCTCCGAGTTAAACCTCGCATGCAGACCATTCATAGATAAACCGGTCGAGTTGATGAACTTGAAACATACATCACTGGCTATTGCCTTTCCGGCTTTAGCCTTTTTCATCGCCAGATCATCCTGACTGAATGTCCGGTATAGCGGACCCTGTGCGAGAAGAGTACTATAACCGATGAAGATAATCGGGATGAGAACTGTTAATATTCTCCGGGAGAGAAATTTATAAATGAATAGAGGACTTTTCATATTGTTCTCCTTACGATAATAGGGAAGTAACAACTAAATGCGAGTTTGGAAATTTTTTTGGTTGATATTATACAATCTAAGAAAGTCATGGTAAAAATCAAGATACGTGAGATAAATATGAGAAAAATCACACGTTCTCTCGATATGGTAATATTTACCTAATACAGCGGTAATAATTTCCATTTCAATTGGAATGACATTCATTTATATAGCTTTTAGGTACAAATTATAGAGGCATAATATTTGCAGTCTAACCATAAGCTGTTTAAAAATAATTGATTATGGGAAAACTGTGAGTGGCTTTTTACCGTTTATTCAGTTGTTTCTATCGCTTTTCAATCTCAATGCTAGTTTAGTCGCAATTGGTACAGCTTTTAGCAAAGTAAAAAATCCGATTCACATAAGTTCTATCGGTCTCCTCGTCAAACGGCGAGAGACAATAGTCTCTAAACGTGTAAGACTGAGCGCCGTCTTCAGGCTGTCAGTATATGTTTTTGCGCTGAGTCTCCTTTGGTGCAGCGAAACTTTAGCCCAAAGCTGTGCAAACTATGCACCTGTTACAAGAGCCACAGGAATAACCTATAATTCAATTGCAGGCTCAAGTCCATCTTATTTTACATGGAGGAATACAACTCTTAACCAAAATGATGATAACAGAAGTTATCCTATACCTATTGGTTTTGATTTTTGGTATCTGGGTGTCAGGTACACGCAAATTGCCGGAAGTCTAGATGGAACATTAGATTTTTCAACATCAACTTCTGATGGTAATAATGGAGGAACGGGACCTTATGGTCCAAACTATAATAATTTATTTTCTACAGCTAATCAAACTATGCTGGCACTTGCTCCATTGTATGCCGATTTGTGGACGGTTAACGCTGGAACAACACCTATTGCTGTCAGCTTAGCTTATCAGGTAAGCGGAGCCGCTCCTAATAGGGTATTAACTGTTGAATGGATTAATTTTGATGAGTGGAACACCCCTGTAAATGTTCCTGCAGCTTCGGTGAATATGCAGGTGAAAATTTATGAGTCAACAGGAGTAATAGAATTTATCTATGGGACCATGACTGCCGGTGCGAGTGGCGGCGGCTCATATCCGTTGAGATATACTTGTGGTATAAATAATACTTGGTCTGTTGGAGCTCCCAACGCTACTCAGCTTCTCACACAACAAGTCGCTAATACAACCACATTTAATAATACTCCACAAAATGTGTTGACTACTTTACCCGCATCCAATTCAAAATTAACTTTTACTCCTCCTATACCAACGGCGACACCAACGGGGCTTACATTTAATGCTATAACTCAATCAGGAATGACGATAAACTGGACAGACAATTCGACCAATGAAGTAGGATATGTAGTTTATAATTCAACAGATAATGTTAATTTTAATTTTGTCAGCCAGGTAACAGCAGATTCTACATCCGCAACAGTAACGAATCTTTCATCAGGCACAACTTACTACTGGAAGGTATATGCTGTTACAGATGGCGCATTAAGTTCTCCGCTTACAGACAGTCAAGCAACACTACCAGCAGTAACAATCACATCAATTGTTAACGGTAACTGGAATGCAACGAGTACTTGGGATTGTGGTTGTATTCCTACTGCAGGAGATAATGTGATAATTGCAAATGGCACCACTGTTAATTTGGATATTAATGGTTCGTGTAATTCGCTTATCGTTGGTCAGGGCGTTAGCGGGCAGCTTATCCTTGGGAATGATGCCACAGCAAGAACCCTTACTGTAGGAAATGATGTAATTATTAATTCGGGTGGTACTATAATAACTGGTGCTACTGCTGCAACCCATATAATGAATGTTGGAGGAAATCTCATAAACAATGGCACGTTGAACCTTACCCCAACAGGAACACGAGTATGCAATGTTACATTCAATAAAAATGGTAATCAAACGGTTTCAGGTACAGGTGTTACCACTAATTTTAATCGCATCACACTGAGTATGGGCACTTCCCAATTCAATGTGTTAGATGTTGCTTCGAGTAATTTTTCCGCAACTGCTAATTTTCTTACTCTCACTAATGGAACATTTAAATTATCAACAGGAGCTGTTGTTACTCCATTTACCGGTAACGTTACAATTTCTTCCTCCAGTGGTATTTGGCTCGACAATGCTGCAGCGAGTCTGTCCACAACCGGAGGAACGATTACGCTTTTTGGTCTTCTAAGAGCTACTGCCGGGACGATGAACATTGGAAGTGCCGCCAACAATAATCTCACCTCTTATGGAGGAACAATTAAAATAGACGGAGGCACGGTGAATGTAGCTGGTCGGCTTGATAGATTTGGTCCTACAGTTCTCACCTATTTTACGATCTCATCGGGTACGCTTATAGTAGCTACTGTTGGTTCTACAACAGCTGGTGCAGCGCCTTTTAGAATAGATGAAATTGGTTCAACTTTTAATATGTCTGGAGGAACCATAATCATCAGAAGACCAGGAGTTGGCAACCTGGGGTACGTCAATACCGGTGGAACGGTTGGCATAGTTTCGGGTGGAACATTGCAGATAGGCGATGCTTCCACTCCGGTTGCTCAGACCATACAGATTAACTCAAGTATAGCAGTACCGAATTTAGTAATAGGCAATGGTGTTGCTGTTACAGCACAGCTTGTCACAAATTCATTATTCATAAACAATAATGTATCAATTAATTCAGGAACATTAAATGCCAATGGGCTTAATATAACTTTAGGGGGTGTATGGACGAATAGTGGAACTTTTGTGGGGGATGCAAGTACTGTTACTCTAAATGGTCTATCAATTCAATCGATTAGCGGTTCAGCGCCATCGTTATTTAATAACCTTACTGTAAATAATGCAACTGGGATTACGCTAGGAAACACAGCAACAGTGAATGGGGTACTCACTTTTAGTTCTGGTATAATTACGTCAGGTTCGAATACTTTAATACTTAGTTCAACAGGCAATATTGCACGCACGAGCGGACATGTATTTGGCAATTTCCAGAAATATGTTACCGCTGGTCCTGCTTCGATTGTATTTGAAATTGGCGATGCCCTGAACTACACACCTGTATCCGTGCAATTCGGAAATGTAGCGACAGCAGGAAACTTAATTGCGAAAACAATAACCGGCGATCATCCCAATATCGCAAATTCAGCGATTGAAGGAACAAAAAATGTTAATCGTTACTGGTTGCTTAGTAACAACGGTATAGTCTATGATAATTATAGCGCAACCTTCAATTTTGTACCAGGCGACCTTGATCTGGGTGCGGATACAGCGAATTTTATCATACAACAATATTATACCCCATCATGGTCGACACCCGTAATTGGGACACGAACCTCGGCGAGTACTCAAGCAATGGCGCTGACAAGTTTTGGTGATTTTGCAATTGGTAACATAAAAACCTTTACAGTCATGGCAACATCAGACTCAAATGGCCTGATCTCTCCCTCTGGTCCGGTCATCGTAAATTATAATTCAAATCAAGCCTTCACGATTACGCCCAACACCGGGTACCATGTCGATAGTCTGTTTGTTGATGGTATACATGTAGATTCAACAACAAGTTACACATTCTTTAATGTCACAGGTCCTCATACCATATATGCTACGTTTGCAATTAATGTGTATACAATTGCATCAGACAAGATTGGAAATGGTATAATAACTCCTTCCGGATCTGTGAATGTAAATTATGGTGCAGAAAAAACATTTTATATATCGCCTGATGTAGGTTATCATTTTGATAGTTTATTCGTGGATGGTATTCACGTTGATTCGACAGCGAGCTATACGTTTAAAAATGTTACCGAGAATCATACAATTCTTGCGAAATTTGCAATTGATGTGTTCAAGATAACGGCTTCGGCAGAAACGGGTGGAACGATAAATCCGTCAGGTGATATCATGGTTGACTACGGTGCAAGTCAAAACTTTATAATTGCACCTGAGATCACGTATCATTATGATAGCTTATTTGTAGATGGCGTTCACGTTGATTCAACAGCGAGCTACACATTCGATAACGTAACTGCAAATCATACTATCCACGCGAAGTTTGCGATCAATAAGTATATAATAACTTCAACAGCAGGTGCTAACGGCTTAATCAGTCCATCCGGGTCGGTAAACGTAAATCAAGGTTCGGATCAGCATTTTACGATCACACCTAACACTGGATACCATGTAGACAGTTTATTTGTAGATGGCATCCACGTTGATTCAACAGCGAGCTACACATTCAACAACGTAACTGCAAATCATACTATCCACGCGAAGTTTGCGATCAATAAGTATACAATAACTTCAACAGCGGGTGCTAATGGCTTAATCAGTCCATCCGGGTCGGTAAACGTAAATCAAGGTTCGGATCAGCATTTTACTATCACACCTAACACCGGATATCATGTAGACAGTTTATTTGTGGATGGAATACAGGTCGATTCTACAACGAGCTATACATTTGTTAATGTTGCTACGAATCATACCATACATGCAATCTTTACTATCAATGTTTATACGATAACATCGAGTGCAGAATCCGGAGGTTCAATTAATCCATCGGGTGATGTAAAAGTAAATCACGGTGAAAATAAACAATATACTTTCACGCCAGAGGTTGGTTATCATAAGGATAGCTTGATAGTCGATGGTGTTCCTGTAGATTCAACGACGAGCTACACATTCAAGAATATAGCAGCGAATCACACTATCCGTGTTACTTTCGCAATCAACGATTACACAATAACAGCATCTGCTGGCATAGGTGGTATAATCGACCCGATAGGCATTGTACATGTGAAGTATAGTGAGAGCCGGCAATTTACTTTCGGACCAAATGAAGGATATAATTTCGATAGTTTGTTTGTCGATGGTATTCACTTTGATTCGAGCACCAGCTACACGTTCCATAATGTTACAGCAAATCATACAATCCACGCGAAGTTTGCGATCAATAAATTCACAATATCGGCAACGGCAGGAGCAGGTGGGACGATCAACCCACCCGGTGCTGTGTTGGTCAATTATGGGACGAATAAGACCTTCATCATCACACCAAATACCGGTTACGGTGTTGATAGTTTAATCGTTGACGGTAACAAGGTTGATTCAACGACCAGTTATACATTCAATAATGTCATCGAGAATCATACTATCTCTGTGAAGTTTATTCGGAATAAACTCTCCATTACTGCGAACACAGGACCGGGTGGTACAATCACTCCATTTGGTACTGTCTTTGTTGACTATGGTGGAGGCCAGCAGTTCATCGTCGCGCCGGATATCGGGTATGATATAGACAGCGTATTCGTTGATGGTGCTTATGTAGATTCGACGGTAAGTTATACATTCAACGATGTAACAGCGAATCATACAATCTATGCGAAGTTTGTGATCAAGAAGTTCACGATCACGGCAACAGCAGGATTTTATGGAAATATTACTCCGTCTGGGACAATCCAGGTAAATTATGGTGACAGCGTATTGTTTACTATGCAGCCGGATGCGAACTGTATCGTTGACAGTATTTTTGTCGATGGAAGCTACGCCGGCAATGATTCGGTGTATACCTTTAAAAATATCTCGTTGGATCATACGATCCATGTCACATTTACATTCACTGCGGGTGTAGCCGATGAGTTGTCGAGGATTCCAAAGGAATATGCTTTGCATCAGAATTATCCGAACCCATTCAACCCTACAACAACATTGCAATATTCTTTGCCAAACGAAAGCAGAGTAAAACTGATAATATACAATGTGCTAGGTCAGGTTGTTGAGATATTGTCAGATGCGATAGAATCTGCCGGATACATTTCAGTAGAATGGAATGCTGGAAGTATTCCAAGCGGAATATACTTCTACAAGTTAGAATCTGTCAGCATATCCGATGCAAGCAAATCATTCACGCAAGTAAAGAAGATGCTGCTTGTCAAATGAGCGCCGAGGAAAGCTGTTCCTTTACTATTCGGGTGAGGGAGAGAAGGACGCT
>CAYGXH010000149.1:0-7140 GCA_964353675.1 uncultured Chlorobiaceae bacterium | reverse complement strand
TTATCAGCGGTCCATCATAGTCATCTGCGGTCCACTTTTATAACGGCACCAATCGCCAATCCGGCAACGAGCCAGCCGATGACAGTGTCGATGATCCATGCAACTGTGTAGTCCGGAGGATAACCCATCCAATTCCAGTTGACCAGATGTACGCTCACCGAAACAAAGATACCCAGCATGCCGCAGTAGGCGACACGTGCGATATACGTTGATGCTGCGGCAGTACTTCTTGAGAGAAACCATGAAACGAAGAAAGCTGATAACATACTGATGATTAATCCGACAATCATCTGACCCGGATTCATGGGACTGCTTCCTTCCGGATCGTATATGATCATACCCACCGGTCCTTCCTCATATTTCTGTGTCCATTCATCAGTTGCAGCTTGATCTGCCGATGGTGGCATACCGGGGAATACATATACACCTCTCTGTTCCATATTTAATTGCATTGCAGTCACAACCGAATCTTCTTTATCTCCTGATACTTTATTGCCGATGGTATGCATACTGCCAGTGTGGATAGGAAGCATCCATGCAAGCCATCCCCAAATAAAGAGGGCGATGCCTCCGATGAAAGAGCTTATAAGTAGTTTCTTCATTTTTTATCTCCTGTTACTTTTGATTGGTTATTAATTGCGTCAATATAAGAAGGTTTCTCCAAAAGGTAAAATTGAGGAATTGAAATCGGGAACTGTTTTGCATCAGACAGCTGTTATGGATAATGATTGTTTTAAACTTAAAACAAATTTCTATGCAAAAACCTTTAAAATATGGTAAAAATGCGGATATTGCCCTGGGCTTGTGGGTAAAGTTGGCTCGTGCAGCGGCCACATTCGGGAAACTCAGCTCGGAGAGTATCCGAACATTCGGATTAACTGAACCGCAATTTGGTGTCCTTGAATGCCTTGGACATCTTGGGCCGCTTACACTGACCGCCCTATCTAAAAAAATGCTCGTTAGTAATGGAAATGTTACCTGCGTTGTGGACCACCTGGAGGGAGCCGGTATTGTAGAACGGATGCAGAGTCATGATGACAGGCGTTCCACATATGTTAAACTGACGCCAAAAGGAGAAGAGCTATTCAGAAAGATTTTTGTGAAGCATGCAGAGTTTATCGAAACGGCGGCTTCAGTACTGACAGTGAAAGAACAGGAAATGTTGAGTAGTCTGCTGAAAAAGCTGGGACGTTCGTTGCAGGAACGCAGATTCGAAAATAACGATACAATTAACCGGAAATTGGAGTTATCATCATGAAATTAAATATCGTCGGATTATCGGGAAGTTTGCGACGGGATTCATACAATCGCAAAGCCCTTGCGGTAGCCCATTCAATAGCACGTGATGCAGGAGCGGATGCCAGCGAGATCGATTTGAAAACTCTGAACCTGCCGCTCTACGACGGTGATATTGAAAAGGAGGGATTCCCGGAGAGTGTTGGGAAAATACGTTCTCTCGTTGGGGAAGCAGATGTGATTTTGTTTGCCACACCGGAATATAACCATTCCGTCAGCGGGGCAATGAAGAATGCAATCGACTGGCTTTCAACAGGTGGAAAAAATGTCCTCGACGGAAAAGTTGCGGCAATATTCGGTGCGTCTACGGGTCTCTACGGGACTTTAAGAGCACAGATCCACCTCCGGCAAATACTTACGGCTCTGAACGTTGTTTTACTGCCCCAGCCGCAAGTATTCATCCGCACCGCCGCTGAGGCGTTCGATGAAAATGGTTCGTTGAAAGATCAGAAAATTTTTACACAGTTAAAATCGTTAATTCAAAAAACAATGGATTTTGCAATAGTAAATAAAAATAAATCATAACATCACAATAAAGAAAAGGAAGGGCACAATGTACAAAACACTCTCTATGATGATCATCCTCGCAGTGAGTACGCTAACTGTGAATGCACAGACAAACTGGAAAATCGATATGGCGCATTCCAATGTCATGTTTAGTGTGAGCCATATGGTTATATCGGAAGTCACCGGTAGTTTCAACGACTTCGATGCAACGCTTGTACAGACCGGTAATGATCTCTCAGGAAGTAAACTCACCGCTAAGATTAAGGTGAACAGCATCGATACGGATAACGAAGGAAGAGATAAACATCTGCGGTCGGCAGATTTTTTTGATACCGAAAAGTATCCGGAAATAACCTTCGTGAGTAAATCGTTTGAAAAAGTTAAAGATAACAGCTACAAAATAACAGGCGATCTGACGATGCATGGGGTAACGAAGACGGTCGTTCTTGAGACGAAATTCAACGGCCAGATGAACGATCCGTGGGGAAACACGAAGGCCGGTTTTAAAGCGACAACCACGATAAACCGAAAGGATTTTGGCCTTGCATGGAACAAAACACTGGAAACAGGCGGACTGCTCGTCGGTGAAGATATCGGTATTGTTATTAATGCTGAGATGAACAAAGAGAAAAAGTAAAGCCGGCGAGAGTATCTCTCGTAAATGCTATTTCTAAACAAACGGCGGATGTGATGTGCAGTCTGTCTTTAGTAAAGCACCGCTGTCATCACCTCCGCTGATCTCACCATAGAACGGGATTGTTTTTTCTTGTGTTATCCGATATCGGATGTTATTCATATCTCCGCTTCTGCTTCGCTCTGCATAAAGCCCTGCGTCCTGAATGACCCGGCACTCTTTGATTTGGTCTACTATCTGTCGTTCTATAAGAAAAAATAAAATACTCATCCTCAACTGATTTTTGTCTAAAGAGAAGTTGCAGAAACTGCTATTCTGTTTGGATTTCTTTGACATACTCATGATAAATCGTGGGATTATTGTATCAGTTTTTTTGAAATCAGCTTAGCAACAGTTCCTATATTTGATTATATGAATATCTTCCTATATTAGAGAAGGTCATATTCTCGAATATTCGCAGAGGAAAACAATATGGACGCAATTTATAATCGCCGCAGTATCCGGCGTTATACGAAAGACGACGTAACCGACTCACAGATGACCGTACTCCTCAAGGCAGCGATGAGTGCGCCGTCGGCTCGCAATCAGAGACCGTGGCATTTTATTATTGTGAGAGATAAAACTACACTTCAGCAGTTGTCACGAACTCACCGCTATTCCGATATGGTGAAAGATGCACCAGTCTCAATAGTTGTCTGTGGTGATATACACCTGCAGAGCTATAAGGATTACTGGGCGCTCGATTGCTCAGCCGCTGCAGAGAACATTCTGATTGCGGCGGAGGATATCCATCTTGGCACCGTCTGGGTGGCTGTTTATCCGCGTGAAGAGCGAATCGACCATGTGCGCGCCGCGCTTTCGCTCCCTTCAAATATACTGCCGCTCTGCATCATTCCCGTAGGACATCCGGCTGAAAAACCTGAACCTGTTAACCGATTCGATGAATCCCGTATCCACGCCGAACGTTGGTGAACGATTCATCTGTAATGTAAGCTTTCAGAGCGGTTATCGGGTACTAAATGCCTCTTTCAAGCCGATATTTAACAAAATTGGGCTTGATATAACGAACGTAACTGCGGTGGCAGGCGATGATACTCCTGTCTGCTTAGCAGGTCTGAAAGATGTTGAGATTGTCACAGGAAAGTATTTAATTAAAAGAAAAGAAAGCCCTTCGTCATAAAAGTCCTACAATGTGCAAGCGGGAAAACGATTGTAGAACATCACTAAAAATTTGGTGGGATTGCAAAGGTATAGAATGAGAGAAAGGGTAGAACGATGACAAGAATTTCAGTTGCTGTAGTACTCAATGTTATTCTCATTGGGATGTATGTCGGGCAGGCACAGGTTGGTTCGGCGTGGGCGGTGATTCAGCTGATGCGGCGCAGGATTTCTGCTTCGATCCGTACGGAAATATCGTTATCGTCGGTTCATCCTCACGAATCGTGGATTTTGATCCGGGCACTTCCGTGTACAATCTGACCTCGCACGGATCAACAGATAATTTCATTGCCAAATACAGTACAAATGGAAACTTCTTGTGGGCCGTTCATTTCGGCGGTCCCGGGCCAGATATCGCCAACGGAGTGACGACGGATCCTCAGGGGAACATTTACGTTTGCGGTGCATTCTCAGGTCAGTGCGACTTCGACCCGTCGGCAGATTCTCTGAATCTTGAAAGCCTAGGAGAGTCTGATTATTTTATGATGAAGTACAATCACAACGGTCAGCTCTGGATGAATAACCCTGATATTTACATCAGTTCCGGGACGGCCGACTTTGGAGATGTACCTATCAATACGCAATCAGTAGTGCTTCGGGAGATTTATAATTCCGGCGACGATGTTCTCCTTATCTCCTCGATTACATCGACGAATCAGCGTTTTCGCGTTCTCGAGGCGCCGAACTATATCCTTCCAAGCAGAAGTTTTGATTTGGCAATGGAGTTTGCACCGCGAACACTGGGACTCCAGAGCGGTTACATAATTATCGCACACAATGGGAGAAGTCAGCGCGACAGCATCCTCGTGTTTGGGAAAGGCGACGGACGTGCGGTTTCAGCCACACTACCGCTTACGGCAGGATGGAATATGATCTCACTCCCCGCACAGGTAGAAGACGGAAGTAAAGCCACTCTTTTTCCGAATGCAATTTCTGAGTTGTTTGCGTTTTACGATGGAACATACACAACCCGAGATACACTTGAGACAACGATCGGTTACTGGCTGAAGTTTGAAGAACCGGTGAATGTCCTGATAGAGGGTGCGGCTCGCGACAGTGCAACGATCTCCGTCCGTCAGGGTTGGAACATGATCGGCGCCATATCATCGACTGTCTATATCGATTCCATTGATCAGGAGCCTCCCGGCATTATTGCATCTGGTTTCTTCGCCTATGACGGTAACTACTACGAAACATCAACACTCGAACTGGGGAAGTCATACTGGGTAAAAATGAATTCCAATGGAAAACTTTTCCTCCGGGGATCGGAGCTGATACGAGCGAAAATCCCGGGGGGACATAAACTCTGAAGTGAAACCGGAATAACATTAACACCGGTGAGAGTGTGGAAGCATGACGAACACAATGATAGCTCTGCGTTTCTTTTCACCACAGCCGATAAATCTTAACCCGCTCCGGGTTGAATCTGCCGCAATTCCTGCACTTTGTGAAAATGAAATACTTATACGGGTCAGTACGTGCGGCATCTGTCATACCGATCTGCATGTTATTGAGGGAGAAATGCCTCAGATAAGGACACCTCTGACGCCGGGGCATCAGGTGGTTGGAACGGTCGAAGAAATTGGACGAAAGGTCGGAATGCACAAACCCGGTGATCGTGTCGGTGTCGCATGGCTGTACTCGACCTGCGGCATGTGCGAATTTTGTTTGCGGGGAGAGGAAAACTTATGTACGTCTGCGCTCTTTACCGGTTACAGTGTCGATGGCGGTTATGCCGAGTACATAACCGTTCAGGAAAGCTTTGCATACCCGATTCCTGACAGGTATTCAGATGAAAACGCAGCGCCGCTCCTATGTGCAGGTATCATCGGTTTTCGCTCACTGCGGCTTAGCGGCATCGGACGTAAGGGGCGGCTTGGATTAATAGGATTCGGAGCATCGGCGCACCTGGCTATACAGGTGGCACGGTACTGGGAATGCGATGTGTTTGTCTTTTCCCGCAGCGAACAACACCGCATACTGGCTGAACGGCTTGGTGCAGTATGGACAGGGTCTCTGGAAAATGTTCCGCCGTATCCGCTTGACAGTATCATCAGCTTCGCACCGGCCGGCGATGTCGTACCGAAAGCTCTCAGTGTTCTGCGCCGGGGAGGTACGCTCGCGCTCGCCGGCGTGTATATGACACCCATTCCGGCAATCGATTATTCATTCCTCTATAACGAGCGTATCATCCGCAGTGTCGCGAACAGCACACGGGATGATGCAAATAATTTCCTGAAACTCGCTGCCGAAATTCCGATTATCCCGGAAGTGGAAGTTTTTCCTCTCGTCAATGCGAACCGGGCGCTTCAATTACTCAAGGAGAGTAAAATTCGGGGCGCGGGCGTGCTGAAGGTGCTTTGATCTTTTTGCACCGTGCCGCTCAGATTATGAACAGAAAAATATTTGAGGTTACAATGGTAAAAATAATAAAATTTGGATTTCAGTTATTCACATTTGGATTTATCTTCTCGATGGCGCATGCTCAGGAGCCGCTCGCATTAACGGTTGAACAGGCGGTTGCTATCGGTTTAGAGCGAAGTAAATCCCTCCATGCATCGTTGATGAAGGTTCAGTATGCCGATGCAAAAGCAAGTGAAACGAGTGTGACACGGCTTCCTTCCTTGAAATTCGGCGGATCGTATACCCGTCTGAGCGAAGTGCCTCCGTTCGAGATCGGCCCTTTCCCACCGGTAATTCCCAACAGGATGATGGTCTCACCGGCATATTTCAATAGCTACAACCTGCGGCTTACACTCCAACAGCCGATCTTTACGGGTTTCAAGCTTTCTAAAGCTGCCGACATTGCCGGCTACTCCGCAGAAGCAAGTGCCGGCGATTACCGGAAAGATAAGACAGAATTAATTTACAGTATCCAGAGCGCATACTGGGTATTGTACAGGGCGCTGGAGTTCAGAAAGGTGATAGATGAGAATGTGGCTCAGGTAGAGGCGCATGTCAAAGATATTCGGAATTTCTTTGATCAGGGAATCGTCACCAAAAACGAGGTACTTAAAGTGGAAGTTCAGCTATCCAATATTCAACTCTTACAGATCGAAACGCAGAATTCCGTGCGTCTTGCGATGATCGGTCTGAATAGCCTCATCGGCATTCCGCTGGAAACGCAGCTGGATATGCAGTCAAGTCTCCGGTATGAAGAAAAAAATTACGGTGAGTTAAAGGGCTTGCTTGAACGCGCTCTGGAAAACCGCCCTGATCTTCAAGCGATGGGGATGCGTGTAAAGGCCGGAGAGGCAAGTGTAGGATTTGCGCGTTCTGGGTGGTTCCCACAAATATTTCTTCAGGCAAACTATATCTATGCGCGACCAAATCCGAGAATCTTTCCCGCACTGGATCGGTTCAAGGACACTTGGGATGTGAGTGTTACCGCCTCGTTTGATATCGGGAATTGGGGAACAACGGTTCACCAGACGGATCAGGCTGAGGCACAGCTCTCTCAGGCTCAGGACGGACTTGCACAGCTG
>CAYGXH010000148.1:0-7206 GCA_964353675.1 uncultured Chlorobiaceae bacterium | reverse complement strand
CAATCAATGCTTTGGGTGGTGCGTCGAGAAGAAATGAATAGAGGAGGACGGCTCCCATTGCCAGCTTCGCCCACACGAGGAGTTTGACGAAGCTCCGGTGGCCGTGAAGGTTACGGGCAATGATCCACTGAATACACCCAAAGAAGAAGATCGATGTGAGGTTGAAGTGAATGAAAATCGGGTAGCGCGGCGGCTCGATCCCGATGATGGAGGAAAGCGAGCCGGCTAAGAGAAAAAGGGTGGTGGAGATGACAAAATTCCATCCGCTTCCGACATAGAACAAGAGTCTGTAGAGTCTATCTGATTCCATAAAGCTTCCATTGTTGTGAAGAGATTGAGCACGCACAGAGCGTGCAGTGATAAGATAACCCACCCCATCGAGCGACGGCTATCGCAAATGTGAGCCGTCGGTTTTTTACGACTTCCAGTAGCCAAGATACACATTGCTGAGACCTTGTTCCAATGCTGGCTTCTTGGCGATGCTGGAGGAATGCAGCAACGCAATGCCACATAACTCGTGCAATGACGCAATACTTGTCCTGAAATACGAAGGATTGCGTTGTTATTTTTTATCTTTTTCCCCCGATTTGAGCAATTTCTTTTCTTGCTCGGGTGTCGTATGTTCGTTATTTGTTAGTAAAAAATCAAGTGGACTGCGAAATATAGTAATTTTTTCTTTAATATTGAATGCGGGGATAATTCTGTCATTTTAAATTGACTTTTAAGGAAGATTGAGGGAATATAGGTGATGCTTATTGTGGAATGAAGTTGGGCTGATACTTTCTGGTATCCTGATCTTTATTGATCGATTATCATTTCATTCATGAAGGCTTTCCAGGTAACGCTCCGCATCCATAGCGGCCATGCAACCCGATCCGGCCGCGCTGACAGCTTGCCGGTATACAGGATCAGCCACGTCGCCTGCAGCAAATACACCGGGGATATTTGTGAGAGTAGAACCCGGTTTTACAATGACATAGCCGTTTGAGTTTAATTCAATTTTACCTTCAAATATTTTGGTGTTAGGCTGATGTCCGATACCCACAAAATAGCCGTCTGTTCTGAAAACTGACACTTCACCGGATTTCACATTTTTTACTTTTACTCCCGTAACCAATTTTTTTCCCTGGTCTTCCCTGCCGAGGATTTCGATAACCTCGGAATTCCACAGGAACGATATCTTTGGATTTTTCATCGTGCGTGCCTGCATTATCTTTGAAGCACGTAATTGATCCCTCCGATGTATTATCGTCACTTTCGTAGCAAATTTCGTGAGGAACGTTGCCTCCTCCATCGCAGTATCGCCACCGCCGACGACAGCCACTTCGAGACCCTTGAAGAAAAATCCATCGCACGTTGCACATCCTGAAACGCCGTGTCCCATGTACTCTTTTTCAGATGGCAGTCCGAGCCATTTGGCAGACGCACCGGTAGCCAGAATGAGTGCGTCGGCGTAATATTCCTTCTCGCTTGAATAGACTACAAATGGTTTCTTAGAAATATCAATCCGCGTGACATCCTGATAGAGAGTAACAGCGTTGAAACGCTGTGCTTGTTTACGAAAATATTCCATCAGCTCAGGTCCCATTACCCCTTCCGGAAATCCTGGGTAATTTTCCACTTCCGTCGTGATTGTCAGCTGGCCGCCTGGCTGCATTCCTTCGAATACCAGCGGATTTAGATTTGCCCGGGCGGTATAAATCGCTGCAGTTAGTCCGGCCGGCCCGGAACCGATGATGATAACCTTATAATGATTTTCCATCGTCACTTTCCTGATGTATTTAAAGTAGTTTCCATTAAAGCGCGTGCATTCCTCTGAAGCCGGCGAAGCTGTATCCGCTTCACAGGATTATTTCTGAACCGTTCTGCAAATTCTTTCTCTGTCATAGCCATAACCGCCGTCAAATGGGGCGCAATAATATCCTCCCGAACGAGGAACTCATCGACTTGAGTTTGCCGTGCCCGTTCCCGATTCCATGGACATACTTCCTGACAGATGTCGCACCCGTAAATCCAACCACGTCGATCCTGCATCATATCATCTGAATATTTTCTTTTGTATTCAACCGTCATATAAGAGAGACACTTTCTGACATCCAGAACATACGGAGCAACGATGGCACGTGTAGGACAAGCATCGATACATAAACTGCAACTTCCGCATTTGTCGACCTTCGGCGCATCATATTCAAATTCCTGAGTCAGCAGGATTTCACCAAGGAATATCCACGATCCAAGCTCTTCAGTTATCATTACCGTGTGTTTTCCTCTCCACCCTATCCCGGAACGTTCCGCCCAGTACTTTTCAAGCACGGGTCCACCGTCAACGCATATCTTTCCTCTTACGGATGGTATCAATGTCTTTATGAAAGCGAACAGCTTTTCCAAACGATCCGAAACCACGGAGTGATAATCGTTACCCCATGCATACCGTGAGATTTTTCCTCTTCCCTCCTCCTGCGGGTACTCCGCAACGTTATAGTAATTGATTGCCGCAGATAGTATCGTCTTTACTCCCGGAAGGAATTTAGACGGATCAAGGCGAATTTCCAAAGTCTCTGCAAGCCAGGATAATTCACCATTGTAATTATTACCAAACCACGGCAGGAATCGCTCAGATTCACTTACGCACGGTCCCGCCGGAGAGAATCCGATTTTAACGAATCCCAGCTCGGTCGCAAAGCTTTTGATTATATCTTTCCAAGTTTCCATATAATACTGCCGAGTCATCGGTACCGATAGAAATACCGAATAATCATCATTCGAAACTAACTGAATGGCCGAATACAAATCCCTTTTCAGTTCTCTGCACCGTCCCTGTTACCATCGTCGGATCATGCTCAAAAAAGAGTATCCATTCTTCATCGACAGCCTGTGTCAGATACTTTTTCTTGTCATTGAGTGTCACAAGCGGCATAAGGTCAAATGCAGGTATATAGGGCAGTGAGACATGCGACGTGAAGGGTATCAGGTCGCCCGGATAGAAAAGGGTCCTCTCATCATGACATATTTTAAGCATCTGCAAGGAGGGAGTATGGCCATCCGACAGCAGGATGTGCATTCCGGGAAACAATTCGCATTCTCCGTCCAGCAATTCGAGAACCCCGTAATCCTTCAGCGGCAGATAATCAGCGGAAATATAACTCGCACGATCCTTCGGGGTAGGATTGATCGCCTGCAACCACTGTTTTTTCTGAACGTAATAGCGGGCTCCGGGAAACGTCGGTATGACGGTTTCGCCGTGCCGCATTGTCGCACCGCCGCTGTGATCGAAGTGGAGATGAGTAAGTATCACATCGGTGACATCCGCCGGTTTTATGCCACACTTCTCGAGAGAGAGGAGCAATTCCGTTTCATTAGTATCGAGGCTATACAACTCCCGGAACTTATCTGTTTTTTTCGCACCATTTCCAGAATCCACGAGCACTACCCTGCCATTTCCCCTCATGAGGAGACACCTTGCCGCAAGTTTGACGCGGTTTCGGTCATCGGCTTGCATCGATTTTTGCCATACAACCTTAGGGATCACACCGAAGATCGAACCCCCGTCAAGCCAGAAAGACCCTGTCTCTATCGGATAGATTGTGTACGCACCAATTTTCATCTGCTCTATTCGTTCATCAGTCAGGAGAATTAAAAAGGTCGGTTGACGGAATCAACCGACCTTTCCGAAAAAAGACTCGAACAACCAAATCATTTTTTGAACCGTGAATTCTCGGAGCTTAACGCTGAGAACTGTTTTTCCGGATGGATTTTCTTTGCTCGTTCGAATAGTACAGCTTCCGTTTCCGGATGGTTCGGATCTGGCACACAACAATCAACCGGACAAACTGCAGCACATTGTTCCTGGTTGAAATGTCCGACGCATTCAGTGCATTTCTCCGGAACGATGTAGTAAAGGTCGTTCGAGAGCGCATCGAACATCTGTCCGTTCAACTCATACTGAGCACCGCCTGCGTAGATGGCCGTGTTAGGGCATTCGGGTTCACACGCTCCACAGTTTATACATTCCTCAGTGATCATTGTTGCCATAGTGTAATCTCCTTCGTTTTAAGCCGTTGAATATTGTTTCTGGTAAATAATCCGGCGTGAACAGCCTCTCATATACGCCTGAATATCGTTGAATTCGTATATTAAAGTATAATAAAAAGTTTATCCAAATTCAAACCGTCAGACAGAAAAGTAGCGCGCCTGCGGATGATGCACAACTATGGCCGATGTCGACTGTTCGGGAACCAGCTGAAACGTCTCTGTCAGCCGAATTCCTATTCTTTCGGGTTTCAATACCTCAAAAAGAGTTCTCTGGTCTTCCAGATTAGGACAGGCGGGATACCCGAAACTGTATCGTGCTCCGCGATAACGCTGGCCGAACAGTCCTTTGATTTCCTCCGCATCGTCCCGATGTATCATCATCTCTTCCCTTACTCTCTTATGCCATAGCTCCACAAGCGCTTCGGTTGTCTCAATACCGAGACCGTGAAAATAGAGATACTCCTTATAACTGTGACTCTTGTACAGATCCTCGGCATGGGCTGATGCACGCTCACCCATGGTGACAATAAAAAATGATACAACATCAATAATGCCGGATGATGTGGGAACAAAATAATCGGCAATGCAGAGATTGCGGTCACCCGGTTGTCTCGGGAATGTGAAACGTACCCATTCCAGGAGCTTGTTCCGCTCCGGCACATCAATCCCCCTCCATTCCTCAAAGAGATTAGCCAATCCGACCGGACGGTATACGATAAGGTCATTTCCATCCGACTGACAAGGGAAGTATCCGTACACCACTTCCGGACAAAGGAGATTTTCGGCGACTGCCTTTTCCTTCATTCGTTTGAATTCAGGAAATACCTCGGATTCCAGAACTGCACGGTATTCATCCTCCTTCAGTTTTCCTCTCTTCATCTGCCACTGACCGCGGACGAGCGCAGCTTCATTGATGTACGGAAATACCTCATTGACGTTTATAGATTTAACGACAGCGCTCCCGAAGAATGGCGGTCGGGGTATCTCCTTTTCATTCAATCGATTCACCCTGGAATCTGTCTTTACTACGATCTGAGGTCCCCTGCGTTTGGTTAGTTCGGAACCGGCAATTTCAGATGTCCGTTCCACCGAAGGGGATAGTTGCTGGGGAGAACCGGCTGTGATCTTTTCCATTAAGCGGAGTCCGTCGAATGCATCGTTTGCGTAGAAGACCGATCCGTGATAGATATTTGCCAGGACTTCATCAACGTATCGCCGCGTCAATGCCGCTCCGCCAACGATTACGGGTATCCGGATCCCACGTTCATTCATGACTTCCAGATTATCTTTCATCACATGAGTCGACTTAACGAGAAGTCCCGACATACCGATAGCATCCGCACGGTGCTCCGTTGCGGCCGTGAGCATTTTTTCGAGCGGACACTGGATACCGAGGTTGATAACTGCGTACCCGTTGTTACTGAGGATAATATCGACGAGATTCTTGCCGATGTCGTGGACATCGCCTTTTACCGTTGCAAGAATGATGCACCCTCGCCGAACGGTTTTGCGTTTCTCCATTCCTTTTTCAAGATACGATACGGCGGCTTTCATAACCTCCGCCGACTGAAGCACAAACGGAAGCTGCATTTGTCCGCTTCCAAAGAGATCACCAACGATTTTCATCCCGCCGAGCAGGATGTTGTTGATAATGTCGAGTGGTGGATATTGCATGAGTGCCTCATCAAGATCCGCCGCTAACCCTCCCTTATTGCCATCCACGATGCGTTTTTTTAAGCGCGCGTCGATTGACTCTCCTGCCACAGCATGAATGACGGTTTTTCCTCTGCTGGTTCTGAAACGATCGATCAAATCGATCAAAGGATCGTAATTCGTCTGTCCCTCATCAAAGATAATCATCCGACAAACTTCTTGCTCCTCTTTCGATATTTTGTACAAGGGGAGGATTTTCGAGGCATGGACAATAGCCATGTCGAGACCATATTCAACCGCGTAGTGTAGGAACATACTGTTGAGGACTTTCCGCGCATCAGGCGTGAGACCGAATGAGATATTGCTGATGCCGAGGCTTGTCTGCACTTTCGGAAATTCACTCTTCAGCGTTCTGATAGCCTCCAGCGTGTTTATGCCGGCACGTCGGAATTCCTCGTCGCCCGAGGCAAGAGTGAAGGTGAGCGGATCGAAGATCAGGTTGTGCTCATTAAGATCGTACTGCTGAATTGCGATTGAGTGGATGCGTCTTGCAACTTCAATTTTTCTTTCTATAGACTTCGCCATTCCTTGCTCATCAATCATCATCGCGATCACTGCCGCACCGTATTCACGGCATAGCCCCAATACTTTTCCCATTTTTTCCTCCCCCTCTTCCAGGTTGATCGAATTGATGATGGACTTCCCAGCAAGGGCTTTCAGACTATTTTCGATCACGAGAGGATCAGTCGAATCGAGCATGAGGGGAGCGGTCGATTGTGTATTCAGACGTATTACTATCTCCCGCATATCCCGCATCTCATCCCGGCCAACATACGCCGTGCATACATCGAGTATATGCGCGCCTCCCCGTATCTGTTCCTTTGCCATCTCGACTATACCTTCCCAATCGTCGCGCACTAGCAATTCCCGGAACTGCTTACTGCCATTTGCGTTCAGCCTTTCACCGACAAGAACGGGTGGTCGATCGATTCTAAGAGGAACAGTATGGTAGGTACTCGAACAACCCGAGAGATAATTTCTGGGACGATCCTGAGGAGAAAGGCTACCCACTGCCTTTACTAATTCATTGAGATGCTCCTTCGTTGTTCCGCAACATCCTCCGGCAACGTTCACACCCATGTCGACGACAAAATGAGACATGTATCTGACAAATTCCGAGACAGAAAGCGGGTAATGCGCCTCGCTGCCGACCGTTTCAGGGATACCGGCGTTCGGCATGACCATGATGGATTTTGAACTGTTCGCATAGAGGTATCTTATACTCTCCGACATCTCTTTCGGTCCGGTTGCGCAGTTAATTCCGATTACATCGATGTCGAAGGGCTCAAGCGAGGTCAGGGCGGCTGATATCTCAGTTCCAAGGAGCATAGTACCACTCTGCTGCAGAGTCACAGAAACAATCACGGGTATTCGCTGTCTGGCTTCGGTAAAATATTTTATGATACCGGCCACAGCCGTCTTTGCCTGGAGAATATCCTGACATGTTTCTACGACGAGGAG
>CAYGXH010000147.1:0-7236 GCA_964353675.1 uncultured Chlorobiaceae bacterium | reverse complement strand
TGAGGAAAGCTACAGTCTCGGGCCAGAGTAATCCGTTGGGCTCCGGTGTCCCGGTCGCAGGCATGATTGATGGATCAAAAGCGTCCACGTCGAATGTCACGTATACATGGTCCGTGAGTTTTTCGATCGGGTAATCCTCCCAATACTTGAGTAGTTTTGTGTATTTGCCGCCCCGTATTTCGTGGGCGTAGAGAGTGATAATTCCTTTATGCTCGATAAACTCTGATTCTTCAATACATTGCGCGCGGATACCAACCTGCACCAGCCGATGAGGATCGATGAATTCACACACTCTCGCCATGACGGAAGCATGGGAGAACTTCGAACCCTGGTATTCGTTGCGTAAATCTGAATGGGCATCGAAATGGAGGATCGAGAGGTCGCTGTACTGTTCGGCATATGCGGCTATTGCTGCCTGAGTAATTGTATGTTCACCGCCCACCATCACCACGAATTTGTTCAGCCGGATGAGTTCCCCCACGGTTTTGTAGATATGCTCCAGGACCTCTTCATCGCCTCGGTTATTACACTCGATCGGTTCTAGTGTCGCTATACCGAGTTCCCGGAATACTTCCCGCTTTGTCTCCTCATCGTAAAATTCCACATAGCGGGATGCGTCAAGGAGCGCCCGCGGACCGTTGCGGGTTCCTTCTCCGTAACTGACCGTATGCTCGTAGGGTACCGGAAGAACTGCGACTTTCGCTTCGGCAAGAGAATAATATTCCGGTTCTTCTATTCCGAGAAAATTTTCTTTCGTTTCGAGTGTTTTCAGATTCATCGATTCATCCCGAGTCTTCATTTGATGTGCGTGCTGCAGAAATATAATTGAATAATGTGCGAAATGCAATTATCTGATGAAAATGCGGACACCCGGCACTTGACTATCATCGGTTTTTCTCATACCTTTTGACAACGTTATCATGAGCAAGGTAGAACATCGCGCCTATATTCTCATCCTGGGGTGTGTCATCCTGTGGTGCGCCGTTCTCTTAGTTCCGCCGATCATAGCGTCCGTCGAAGAACCGTCACAGGAAATATCACACTTCTCTTACCGTTGTTTTTCGTCAGTTTGCCATCAGTTTGAAACGCGGTCGCTTTCCATTTTCGGACATAAGCTTGCTGTCTGTGCAAGATGCAGTGGGATATATTTCGGCGCTCTCCTCGGAGTGCTCCTGTACCACTTTGTCCGCTTCGGTAAACACTGGTCTCTGCGTACACTTTGGATTATTGCTATACTTCCGATGCTCACCGACGTGATGCTCAATATTATCAGCATACACGCGAGTTCTATTGCTACCCGTCTGGCAACGGGCGCATTTTTCGGCCTCGGAAGCGCAGGCATTCTCCTTCCCATTGCAATTGAAGCAGTCACGAATCTATTATCCCATCTGTCTAATCAACAAGGAGCTCAGTATGAATCAAAAACCTGATAAATTGATACCAGCATTGTACGGCGGCGTCATCATGGCGCTTATATCCGCGATACCGTTTATCAATTTTATAAATTGCCTGTGCTGTGCCGGCGTCATGCTTGGCGGATTCTTTGCCGTTTTCTTCTATAAGAATAATTTTACTCCCGATACTCCGCCGTACACATCCGGCGAATGTATGGGTGTCGGCGCCCTTGCAGGTGTTTTTGGTGCAATCATTGGTACAATGCTATCGCTGGTTACTCTCGCTCTCTTTGGAAACATAACGGGTGAGTACATGATCGAGATGTTGCGGAATTTCGATATCCCACAGGAGGCTTTTGATGCAATGGAAGAGTCGATGGCTGTCGGAATGTCATTCGTTTCTATCATGATTCAGCTCCTGACAAGTCTGGTGATTGATACGTTGTTCGGACTGCTCGGCGGACTTATCGGATATAGCGTCTACAAACCGAAGAAAAGCTTCATGCCGCCGCCTCCGATGCCGCAACCACCGCAGGTTTGATCGTCAGGTACGCATTTCCCGATACCGGTGTTCCGGTGCGGGGATGCATTCGGTCATGCAATTACATTGGTTGTACATAATAACGAGGTGGTCCATTCTGTGGATCACCTCGTTTTGCTTCCTCTATTCTGCAGAGGATCGTGCATGCGATTCTCTCTGGATAATTACTTCCCATAATGCTGAAATTGAAATAATTCCTTCGACAGGTTCGCTCTCCTGCACAGATACTATTACCTTCGCACGGTCTGCTGATGCAGATGAAATAATGTGTATGAAGGTATTACCGCTCTTTACAATACGAAGTATGACGCATAACGGCAAAACGCTCGACTATACACGGGAGCGGGAACGGATCATGGTTCATAATATACCTTCTGATACGGTGTTCAACATAGTTGTTCAATTCGAAGGGTCTTTACTCAAGGGAACTGAGTTTTCAAAGATCAGTGAAAGCGGAGCCGTACTTCGCCTTGATGAGATCCTTCCTTCGGCTCCGCACAAATACAGATCTGCACGATTGACTGTCTCAATTCCTTCCGGTTGGGAATCAATCGGTCCCGGTGAATTGGCGGGAGATACTGATGACGATATCCGCCATGTAAGTATCTGGGAGTGTAACCGGCCTTTGCCGCTTTTGGGCTGGATATGCGCAGGCGATTTCCAAAAATCGGAATCGGAGGATCGGGGAATTCTTTTTTCGACCTACCTGATACCTGAAGACTCGAACAATGCCGCTGTCATCCACAGATTGTCGCGGGATGTTGTACGCTTCTACAGCGAACGATTTACGCAATACCGCTTTACGCGTCTCAGTGTTGTAGAAGTCGATAACTGGGTAGCAGGGAACACCGTTCTGGCGATTGCCTCGCCTGCATTTATTATGGTAAAACGGTATGCTTTTACGACCGACGATCTTTTCAACCGTGTAGAGTCGATACTGGCGCATGAAATCGCACATCAGTGGTGGCCCTTGACCGTTTTCGTGGGAGAGGATGACATTCCTTTTCTCTCCGAAGGATTGTGTGAACATTCGGCCCGCTGGTTTAATAAGTCGGTAGGGCAGGAATCCGGACGGGACTCGCTCGGTAATCACCCGCTGCTCCGGCCCCTGTTCCTCCGTATTCTCCGCAACGAAGAAACACCCCTCCGGCAGAAAACTGATATGCGCTCCTCACAGACGCATTACCTCAAAGGAGCGTACATCCATCATATGTTGCGTGACTTGATTGGTGAAGACCGATCGGAGAAGTTATATAAGCTTTATGCTCATCGGTTTGCCGAAAGACAATCGGGCATCAGCGACTTCACCGCACTTGCTGAATCGCTCGCAGGCAAGCGCCTCGATTGGTTTTTTGACCAGTGGTTGACGAAGACAGACATCCCGCAGTTGAAGCTCTACAATGTGAAGACAGCGCGCAGGGATAGCGGCTGGATGACCGAGGGAAGGGTTCGAATGGTCGGATATCAGAAATTTACCGCTGTGGTAACCATCGAAGCTGAAGATTCAGCCGCCGGAGGGTGGGATACGGTCACCGTCGGAGTTGATACTTCCGGCCGATACAGGAACGACGTGCCTTTCCGCATCGCTACGGCAAGAAAACCTTCAACTATCCTTCTTGATCCCTTCGACGATGTACTGAAGCACAGGAAGTTGCCGCCCAAGCTGGCAGACTTGCGGGAAGCATCCGACGGAGTTATGATCTTCGGCACGATAAAACACCGCAATGAACTCAGGCGGTATGCCGAAATGGATTCTGCAGAAATGGCAATGTCCGGCTGGAGATTGAAAATCATCCCCGATACATCCGCCACTCTTGTCGATTTGCAGAGGGACCGCATTTTTTTGTACGGAAAACCGGATGAAAATCGGATCGTGAGCGACGTCCAGGAAAAATTTACATACCGATTCAGAGGGGACTCGCTCATCATTGAAAATGAAATTGTCATGGACAGTTCGCTCTCATGCATACAGGTGATCGATAATCCTTTCATCCAGCACGGATTGCTCGTATGGATTGCACCTCTCGGTGCGACAGTAACCTCCAGACTGCTGCCCTATGATGCTTCGTGGATACTTGTCAAGGGAAGAGATGAAATTGCGAAAGGGGTATGGGAAGTTCGGGACGAGGACCTGAGGATTGATATTCCCTAGTTACACGCCCGAAGTTTGATACGGAATGTCGTACCCTTTCCGGGTTTGCTTTCCTTTATGTACAATTTCCCGTGGTGGTAGCTTTCGATTATTCGTTTCGAAAGACTGAGACCCAGTCCCCATCCGCGTTTTTTTGTGCTGAAGCCGGGACGGAAAATATCTTTCTTGTATTTTATGTCGATACCTTTTCCGGTATCCTTGACGTCGATTATGATATTCTTACCTTTCCGGGAGAGCGCAAACGTTATGGTACCCTCGCTGTCTTCAATTGCATCGACTGCATTTTTTATGAGGTTTTCCACGACCCATTCGAACAGCTCGCTGTTGATCCTGGCATGTACCTGTTCCTCCGTCACGATCCTGATGTCGATATGTCTTCCCTCGCCGTATCGCGACGGCAGGCGCTGGCGGAGGTAGAAAATCACTGAATTAATCACCTCGTGCAGGTTTTCGTCTTTTACGATGGGTTTCGAACCTATCTTCGAAAATCTTTCGGTCACTTTTTCCAGTCGCTGGAGATCGCGCGCCATTTCTGCGATTGTTGCGAGTTGTTTTGGATTTTCTGCTGCGTATTCCTTCATCATCTCAAGCCATCCCATAAGACTCGACAGCGGTGTTCCGAGCTGGTGGGCGGTTTCTTTTGCCATGCCGACCCAGATGTTGCTCTGTTCCGTACGTTTGATGTAGCTGAAGCTGACGTATCCTATGAGTATGAACATTGCGGCAACGGCGATTTCTATGAGAGGAAGCCACCGCAGTTTTGTGATCAGAGCCGATTCGCCATAGTGAAGTAATTGGATGAGCGAGTCCGATGAATCGGTTTTAAGTATGACTCTGATGGGCGGATTCTGTGTATCAAGGGTTCTTACTTTTTCGATGAGAAGTTCTCTCTGCCGGGAGATGGGCAGTGTAGAATCGAGCCGGACATTTCTTGAATTCAGCCAGTACTCGCGCAGTGGTTCATTTTTTTCGTCAGTAAGGATCATCGGAAAATCGATGGACTGAATTACCTCGTTAAAGATGAAGCTGTAATCGGATTGGTCGGTCGGCATTGCGACAATGAATTCGAGTGATTTTGCGTAGAGATCGGCCACCTTCCTTTCTTTATCCAGCAATTCACTGACTATGAACTGTGTATAAAGGAGGACGATGACGACAATGATGATTGCCGTGACGAGGAGAGATAGTTTAATATTTGCTGATCGGGGTACCGGCATCAATGATTACTGGATGATAATCGTCTGGTCGCGGCGCGCTCCTACGGAAATCATCCGGATTTTTGTCCTTGTAAACGAACTGATTGCCTCGAGGTAATTGCGGGCTTTGGGAGGAAGATCCTTATACGAGGTTATTCCGGAGGTATTTGTTTTCCATCCGTCAAATGTTTCATACACCAGCGTGATATTTTCAAGCGTCCGGACGTCGGTGGGGAACGACTTCAGAAGTTTACCATTGCGCTGGTAGCCGATGCAGATTTTAATCTTGTCGAAGGTGTCAAGAACATCGAGTTTCGTAATAGCGATCTCTTCGATACCGTTGATGAGTATTGAATAGCGGACGCTGACGGCATCGAACCAGCCGCAGCGCCGCGGACGTCCTGTTGTTGCACCGTATTCGCCGCCGAGTTCACGCAATTTTGCGCCTATATCCGACGTATCTTCGGTGGGAAACGGGCCATTGCCCACACGGGTCGTATATGCTTTCACGACCCCGATGATGGAAGTAACGGCAGTCGGCGGAATGCCGAGACCTGTACAGGCGCCTCCGCTCGTGGGATTGGAGGATGTAACGAAAGGATACGTCCCGTGGTCAACGTCGAGGAGAGCGCCCTGCGCGCCCTCTGCGAGTATCTGTTTTTTCTCTTTCAGCGCTCCGTTTAGGTAAAGCGATGTATCGGTGATATATTCGTCGATTTGTTTGTCAAACTCTTCATACTGCACCACGATTGCATCGATGTCGATTTCGGGATTGCCGTAAATGTTTTTAAGGATCTGATTTTTCTCATCTATGTTGCGTTTCAGTTTTGTGATGAACGTATCCCTGTCGAGGAGGTCAACGAGCCTTATGCCGACACGCATGAATTTGTCGATGTATGCAGGTCCGATTCCGCGGCCAGTTGTTCCTATCTTTTCGCTCGTTTGTTCGCGGATCGAATCGAGCAATTTGTGGTAGGGCATGATAAGGTGCGCGTTATGACTTATCAGAAGACGGCCTTTTATGTCGATGTGAAGTTCATTAAGCTGCTTGATTTCATCAAGAAGGGCGATCGGATCGAGAACGACGCCGTTACCGATGACGCAGGTTACATTGGGGTGAAAAATCCCGGCAGGGATGAGGTGAAGGACATACGGATTATCCCCGATGACGACAGTGTGACCGGCGTTGGCGCCTCCCTGATACCGCGCGACGATATTGACGTGTTCGCTGATATGATCGACAATTTTCCCTTTGCCTTCGTCGCCCCACTGGGCTCCCACAATTATTTGTACTGGCATATTTTTCTTATATAATAAAAAACTCCGATGCGGTTTAGTGCCATCGGAGTTGGTTAAAGTGACCTGTCATCAGGGATTACGTAAAACTGCTGATTGCTTTACGTACTGTCGGATGAATTTCGAATACCGTCGTGAGTTTTGTGATGACGAGGAGGCTCTCGATTTTTTTCGATGGTGCGGCTATTTTCATATCCCCGCCCGCGTTCCTGATCGTGGTTAAAGCGCCGATGAGCATGCTGAGACCCGAACTGTTCATTGTCTGCACGCCCGAGATGTCGACGATGACTTTTTTCTTTTTCTTTTCGACGAGTTTATGTACGGCATCATTCAGGGCGGTAGCATCGGGTCCTCCGAGAACGCTTCCTTTTAGCTCGATGACGGTTACACCGCTGATTTCTTTTGTTGTTATGTTCATGACTCGATGTTATGCAAGTTGTTTCTGCAATTTTTTATGTTCCTTACGATTTGCGTAATCGAGGACTACGGCGCTTGCGATGTATATCGAGGAGTATGTTCCGGTGATAGTGCCGAATGCCAGTGCAAACGCAAATCCGCGTGTTACTTCTCCACCGAAGAAGAAGAGAACCAGGATGACGGTGAATATCGTCCCCTGTGTAATGATCGTACGGCTGAGCGTCTGGTTCAGACTCTTGT
>CAYGXH010000146.1:0-7241 GCA_964353675.1 uncultured Chlorobiaceae bacterium | reverse complement strand
TCTGAATGAAGCGTACAACTACTTCTTCTTCCGTTATAAAGGAGCGCCACTCCTCATCGTTAATGCTTCAGAAATAGATTTCGTCAAGCACAAGGAGGAATTCGAAGATCTCCTTATTGAAATGTTCAGACCGAACAGAGCGCCGGTTGAGTACTTTAATCCTGCAAGAACACAACATCTCTGATTTATGAAATTATTTCAATATCTTCTTTGGGTTCTTATCGTCTTCTTCGCAATAAGGGTTATCAGATCCTTGATTACGCTCCGCAAAGGATCACAGCGCCATCGGGAGAAAGCTCCCTACGTGAACATCGAGGAAGCCGACTTCGAGGATATAACAGAAAAACGCGAGGGTGAGGATAACGATACAGCCTCCAAGAGTTCCTAGCGGTAACCGATAGAGAACCGAATCATCGAAAGAGATGACCATGAACCGTATTATGGCGAAGATTGTATCGTGGCTCATCAGACCTGCCTCAAAAGGACCGGATAATCTCCGGAATTTTAGAAAAATTTTGGTTGTCAGACAGCATGACCAGCTTGGCGATATGATGTGCGCCATTCCGCTCCTCCGCGCGCTGAGGAAGTCGTATCCGGCTGTAAAGATCACACTGATAACCAGTCCGGTGAACTACAACATAATGGAATACCACCCGTATGCGAATGAGGTGTTCTGTTACGACAAGAAAATATATTGGAAGTCACCGACAAGGCTTTTCCAATTCGTCAATCATCTAAGAAAACGGAAGTTCGACCTTGCCATAGTACCTGCAACCGTATCTCTTTCGACCACAAGTGATTTATTAGCGCTTCTGTCGGGTGCCAATATGCGTATAGGTGCAGCTTCATTAAACGGAAGAGAAAATCCAAGCGCAGAATATTTCACTCATCCAGTCACACTAGCATGGGATGATGATCCGCATCGTCATCAGGCACTGCGAAATTTGGATATTCTCGCACCTCTTGGCATCAGGTCCGATGATTTGAGTCTCATTATCGGATTTACCCGGGATGAGAAAAGATATGCAGAGAATGAGGCAGCATCGCTGCGAGGAAATAAACCATTTCTAGTTGGAATGCATCCCGGTGCCGGAAAGATTGAGAACCGCTGGCAGGCAAAGAATTTTGCTGAAATAGCAAATAAACTCGCAAGTGAAAAAAACGCGTCAGTGGTCGTCACAGTCGGTCCGATGGATGATGAACCTTATGATATTTTTTGCAAACATCTCTTGTGTAAGCATGAGGTTATTTACAAGAAACCACTGAGAACTGTTGCGGCAATAATTTCAAAATTGGATCTCTTTATAACTAATGATACCGGAATAATGCATGTTGCAGCGGCAGCCGGAACAACTCTGATCGCGCTGTTTGGCAGAACCGATCCGCTGCAATGGGCACCAAATGGTCCAAATGTGCGTTACATAAATATATCAGACCAAGATGTTAATGTTATATCGCCTGAAACTGTATGGATGGAGATTGAGACAATTCTCTCAGAGAAAATCCCGCATTCCGGAACTCAGAATGAATAATTACAACCTGATAAACAAACAAATACCTTTAAATCTCGAGGAAGAGATATTGAAACTCAAGGATGAGTTGAACGGAGTCATCCTTGCTCATTACTATCAGGAATCCGAGATTCAGGATCTTGCTGACCATGTAGGTGATAGTCTTGACCTTGCCAGAAAGGCCGCGGCAACTAATGCCGATGTCATAGTATTTGCAGGTGTTCACTTCATGGCGGAGACCGCCAAAATTTTAAATCCCGCAAAAAAGGTCATTATCCCGGATCTTGAAGCCGGTTGCTCGCTTGCGGAAGGATGTCCGCCCGATGCATTCCGGCAATTCCGTGAAGAACACCCCGATCACGTTGCAATCACTTACATCAATTGTTCAGCCGAAGTCAAGGCGCTGAGCGATATCATATGCACATCGAGTAATGCAGAAAAGATTATTCGACAGATCCCGGCATCAACGCCGATACTTTTTGCCCCCGATCGAAATCTGGGAGCATACTTAAAGAAAAAAACCGGTCGGGATATGCTGCTGTGGAACGGGACATGTATTGTACATGAAATGTTCAGTGCAAAAAAAATATTTCATCTCCGGACCGAGCATCCGGGCGCGAAACTGATTGCACATCCTGAATGCGAGGAAATTATTTTGAACGAAGCAGACTTCATCGGCTCAACGAGTGCGCTTCTCCGGTTTGTACAGCAGTCGGATGATAGGGAATTCATTGTTGCCACCGAAGTGGGAATTATCCATCAGATGGAGAAGACTGCCCCGGGTAAGCATTATATCCCTGCGCCTCCCACAGACAGCTGTGAATGTAACAAATGCCCATATATGAAGTTGAATACAATGGAGAAACTCTATCTGTGTATGAAGCGACAAGATCCAGAGATCGTACTCGACAGCGATCTCATCCAGCGAGCATACCGACCTTTACGTCGGATGCTTGACATGAGTTAGAATGAGATCAGATTCAAATAGTTTTGAAGACCAATTATGAAAACTATAATGAAAGGGTAAAACCATTGCCAATTTTTGAATATCAGTGTCAGACATGCGGAACAATGTATGAAGTATTGCACATCGGACCCGAACGGGCAGAAGAAATTGTGTGTCCCAAATGCAAGTCTGCTGAACACAAACGGTGGTTTTCACCGACAAACATAGCGACCGCAAATTCATCGGCTCCATCGTGCAGTGATGGATCGTGCAGTATGAGAGATGAAGGATGCAGCAGCGGGATGTGTCCGATGGATTAATGATTGCGCCGAACGATCGGGCATCGGGAGGTTTCGTATAAATAAAAGAAATAATCCGGAATGAAGGTATGAAATACAGCATTTCTAGAGTAGTAGATTTTCCTTATGAGAAAGCTATAGAACGAGTAACAGAAGAACTGAAGAAGGAAGGCTTTGGAATACTCACAACTATTGATGTGAGAGATACCCTGAAGAACAAACTTAATGTAGAATTTCCACGTTACGTCATTCTCGGTGCATGTAATCCCTCTTTTGCACACCAGGCGCTCCTGACCGATGAGGAGATTGGATTGTTTTTACCATGCAACATAATCGTCTATGAAAAAAATGGGGAAACGCATATTTCCGTTTTCGATCCGTCCATCATGGCAAAGTTCACAAAAAATATCACTCCAATCGCACAATCTGTACGTGAAAAACTGGAACGAGTCTTAGCCGGGATATAAAAAACTCATCGATATTGCTATCCAACCGAATTAAAATCCGTAGGTACAATGTGAATTGTACGTTTTGGTAATTACTCAAATTTTCCATAGATTTAATATGAATAGGTACGTTGATAGAAGGATTGGATGAATGAATACGCTTAAAACTGTATTTTTAATGACATTCATGATGGTGTTACTGATGTTCGTCGGCTCGTTAGTCGGCGGCGAACAGGGTGTCGTCACAGCGTTTATTATTTCGCTAGTTATGAATTTTGGTGCATACTGGTTTTCCGATAAAATCGTGTTAATGATGTACCGTGCCCGGGAAATGACTGAAGCTGAAGCTCCCAAGCTTTTTTCCATTGTAAACCGTTTAGCAAGTTCTGCGCAGATTCCGATGCCCAGGGTATATATCATACCCGGAGATACTCCAAACGCTTTCGCGACGGGCAGAGGACCGAATCATGCAGCCGTTGCCGTAACCGAAGGGATTATGAAGCTCCTGAGTGACGATGAACTGGAGGGAGTAATTGCTCACGAGCTGGCGCACATCAAGCATCGTGATATTCTAACGGGGACTATTGTGGCAACACTGGTAGGAACGATCACGTTCATTTCGAGGATGGCAGGCTGGTCGATGATGTTCGTTGGCGGAGGCAGGGATAGACGTGATTCGAACGGTTTTGCCCAGCTTTTTCTGATTATCGTTGCGCCTATTGCAGCGGTCCTCGTTCAGTTAGCCATTTCCAGATCCCGGGAGTTTGCGGCCGACGAGGGAAGCGCACGGATATCCGGTCGGCCACTCTCGCTCGCAAATGCGCTTCAGAAGCTGGAACGCGGAGCCGAACGCATTCCCATGCAGAATGTTTCGCCATCCTCGGCTCACATGTTCATAGTAAATCCGCTGCGCGGATCGGGAATCATGAAATTATTTTCAACTCACCCACCTGTTGCAGAAAGAATCGAGAAACTTCAGGCGCTGGCAATGGGCGGTCTGTGATCAGGATGAAATATTTTCATGGAGGAGAATGATCAGAACTTTCCGTAGATATTTGCCCGTGGTCGCGGCACTCATACTCTCAGCAGCAGTATCTCACGCTTTGCCTGCGGGTGAGGATAGAAAAGAGCGTTCTGGAGACACAAATCTGCAGATCATTCAGAAAATTCTCGGAAATCTGGCTGAACAAATTCTTAGTGAAGCATCTGTAGCGCCAGACGCGATGATCGGATTGCGGATTCGCCAGTCTGCGGAATCGTGGGTAACTGAGCATGTGCTGTCGGAGCGTATTGCCGCCAATGGTTACAAAGTAAAGTACGCGGGCGATTCTGAAAACGTTGCGCCATTTATTTTTGCAGTAGGCGATGCGGGTGCGAAGGTAAATTATTCAAATCCGCACCGGCTCGGATTGTTCGGTCGGACGTGCGCAACCCGATCGATCGTCGTTCATTTTCAGGCACAGATATACAACTCACAGACGGGGAATATACTCTCCGGTAAGCTGCTTACAGGAGATTATCGGGATACGGTGTTTGTTGACGATATTCCTCTTTTCGAAAATGCAAACGTGCCGATGACAAAAGCCGATTTACCCGATGAGTCATTCATCGACAGATTTATTGAACCGTTTGTCATTGTTGGTACTGTAGGTGTCGCTGTTTTTCTTTTCTTTCACATACGTTCATGAGTCGTAAATGACAAACCGGATTATATTAGTACTTTGTACTTTGTACTTTGTTATCCTTCAGGGGTGCGGATCCTCAGGTGTGACGAAGATGATGTCGGCCGAAGAACGCCTGGCAATCGCAAAGCTTGAATTTGATGATGAAGATTATCTTGAGGCCATTCCCGAATTTGAAGCGATTAAACTCCAGTTCCCCGGGAGCAGCGTCGCAGATGATGCGCAATTCTATCTCGGTGAATGCCGGTTCAACATGGAGGAATTTCTCCTCGCTGCGCTCGAGTACCAGGAACTCGTCCGCACCATGCCGGCAAGTCCGCTCCTTCCCACGGCACAATATAAAATCGGTCTCTCATACTATAACCTTGCTCCGAAATCATCACTCGATCAGCGGTACACCAAGCGTGCCATCGACGAGTTTCAGGCATTCATTGAATACTATCCACAGCATGAACTTGCACAGGATGCCGCTCTGAGGATCCACGATCTGACAGGCAGGCTTGCCCGGAAGATATTCGACACGGCAGAGCTGTACATGATTCTTGAGTACTATAAATCCGCGACGTTTTACTTCACTACAATCATAGAAAAATTTCACGATACCGAGTATGCCGAACCGGCTCTTCTCGGAAGGGCCAAATCATACATCGAACGAAAGAAGTACGAGGATGCTAAGCGCGATGTTCAGCGATTTTTAGAGAAGTATCCATCAAGTCAGCGGACTGCCGAAGCACAAACATTAAACCGTGATATTGAAAAACGCCTCAAGCCCAGTTAGTCAATGCCTGTAACCGAAAAACGACGATATGTTAAAGAGTCTCACGTTGAAATGACTCAACTTGTCCTGCCGAACGATACGAATCAGCTCGGGAATCTCCATGGCGGTCGTTTGATGGAATGGATAGATATTGCTGCGGCTGTCGCCGCGCAGCGGCACTCGAACCGCATCTGCGTTACCGCTGCAGTCGACCAGCTCGTCTTCCACGAACCGATACATCTCGGCGAGGTTGTCACGCTCAGGGCTGTAGTTAACCGTGCGTTCGCCACGTCAATGGAAGTCGGAGTGGAAGTTTTGGCGGAAAATCAGCTGACAGGTAAACGGAAGCTGACGAACACTGCATTTCTTACATTTGTCGCCGTGGATGATAGCGATAGGCCTGTTAAAGTGAAACAGATTATACCGCAAACTGCAAAGGAACGCCGCAAATTCAAGGATGCTCTCCTGCGCCGAAAACTACGTCTCAATCAGAAAAAATACCGGTAATTTTTTTACCCGTGAAGAATAATCCTCATTTTCGATCCCGGTATCCTCCGGTAAACCTACTGTTATGCGCGGTGATTCTCTTCGCATCTTCAGGCAGGAGTCAATCGAATCCCTTCACGTTCGGATTGGTTAAGGAAGTGAATTCGATCAATCACCCCATCGGTCTTCTGCACGGCGATTTCAACGGGGATCGGGTAGAAGACATTGCCGTCTATAGCGTCAAGAAGGTACGCTTTTACTACCAACTCGCAGATTCGCTTGGATTTTCAACGCGAACACTATCACCTACCGTACCGATCAGTATTGGTTCCTCGTCAAAGATTAACGGCGACGATCTGACCGACTTTATCTGCCTTGGCGGTAGACCCCTGCGTGCGCAGGTATATATAATGAAAAAAAGACGTGAGCCCTTTCTTATCTGGGATAGGGAAATCCCCGGAGCGTTTGATGAACTCCGCACGGCTGATGTGGACAGCGATGTAAAAACGGATATCATTCTATTTGGCAAAAGGGAACTAGGTATTCTGGTTTTCAGGGGGAAAGGTAACGGAACATTCCGTTCCCCGCAGGTTCTCTTTGCGGGTGATTCATTCAGCGATTTAGTTGTGTCAGATGTTAATAATGACGGCTTGAACGATATCATCGGAGTCCGATGGATAGAAAATACCGTCGCAGTGTTCACAGGGTACGGCAATTCCACGTTCAGCGAACCGGCTCAGATTCCCCTCAGGAGTGAACCGGGATTTATCAGGTGCGGATACGTGAACGGTGATGACAACATAGATTTTCTGGTGTACTTCCCGAATGAGGATGTATGCTCGACATACCTGGGCGATGGTTTAGGAAATTTTACCGAACATCAGGTTCTTCGGATATCGCACACACTTTCTGATGCGGCCATTTCGGATATAAATAATGACCGATTGCACGATGCACTTCTTCTCAATGCGGCGGATGGTATTCTGGATGTACACTTACAAAGCGAAAGTGGTTTCCTTACCGATATAGCGCCATTCTTTATCGTAAGGCATCCTGCAGATATCGAACTCTTTTCTCACTCGCGTACGCAGTTAAAAAACGCTGCAATTCTGGA
>CAYGXH010000145.1:1895-7251 GCA_964353675.1 uncultured Chlorobiaceae bacterium | reverse complement strand
ACAAGCGTGTACAGACAATCCTTGGGGATGAGCCGTGCGCATATGTATGTGAATTAAAGTTTGATGGTGTATCGCTGAGCCTGCGGTACGTCGATGGAGTACTCAACCTTGGTGCGACGCGCGGTGACGGTTTCCGCGGCGATAATATAACCGGGAATGTCAAAACCATTCGTTCCGTTCCTCTTCGCCTTGCCTTAAAAAGAAAAGGGCTTAGAAATTGTGAGGTGCGCGGGGAAGTTATAATGAACCGTTCTGATTTTGAAAAGATGAATGAGGAACGATCCATTGGCGGCGAAAAGTTGTTCGCCAATCCCCGAAATTCCGTGGCAGGTACGTTAAAATTGCAGGATCCGAAAATAGTTGCTGCCCGGCCGCTCAGGTTTTTTGCCTACGCGCTTCAGCCGGGGGGGAGCAATGTCTCCGGCGGAAGTCACTTTGAGAACCTGCAGATTCTGCGGAAGCTCGGCTTTCCGGTTAATGAGCATGCGAAGCGTTTCGGTTCAATCGCCGAGGTCATCCGGTATTGGATGGCATGGCAGGAGCGTAGAGATACACTTCCATTTGAGGTGGACGGAATCGTGGTAAAAGTTGATTCTCTCGATCAGCAGAAGTCGTTAGGTGCGATTGCGAAAAGTCCGCGCTGGGCGATCGCCTGCAAGTTCCCGTCACGGGGAGCGGAAACGGTCATCAAGGGTATCCGCCTTCAGGTCGGGCGGGTAGGGACGATAACTCCTGTTGCCGACCTCGAGCCGGTTGCGATAGGCGGGACTACCGTTAGCCGCGCGTCGCTTTACAATGAAGATTACATCAAGTCGTTGGATATCCGCATCGGAGATACAGTTCTCGTTGAGCGGGGCGGAGATGTTATACCAAAAGTAACTGCAGTCCGACATGAGAAACGTCCTGCCTGTTCGGCAGCTTTTTTATTCCCGAGAAAATGTCCCGAGTGCGGTTCGTTACTGGTTCGTCCGCAGGATGAGGCGAATTATTTCTGTGAGAATACTGAATGCCCTCAGCAGGTTCGCGGGCGTATTGAGCATTGGGCAGCACGGGGATCGATGGATATTGACGGATTGGGTGAAGCAGTTATAGATCAGCTCGTCAGTCTGGACCTCGTTCACAGTATTGCCGACCTCTACGAATTGGACAGGCATCGCGACAGGATCCTCGCGCTGGAGAGATGGGGCGAGAAGAGCGTCCGGAACTTATTAAACGGAATCGAAAAAAGCAAGGGACAGCCGTACCATCGGGTCCTTTTCGCTCTCGGTATACGGCACGTGGGTGCAACGGTGGCGAAAGTCTTGGCAGACCACTTTTTTTCGATTGATGATCTTATCAATGCGGATCCCGATAAACTGCAGAAAGTACCCGAAATCGGTCCAAAAATTGCCGGTAGCATTCACGATTTTTTCCGCAACGAGCATAACAGAAAAATTATTGATCGACTCCGAGGAGCGGGTTTAAAGATGTCGGCTTCCGGAAAAGCGAAAAACGGAGTTTTTGCGGGCAAAACGATTGTATTAACGGGTACTTTGAATGAGATGACACGTGAAAAGGCAAAAGAACTGATTGAGCAGGAAAGCGGGAAGACAGCTGATGTTGTTTCAAAAAAAATTGATATATTGATTGCAGGTACCAATCCGGGTTCCAAGCTCCGGAAAGCAAAGGAGCTGGGAATCGAGATATGGGATGAAGAAAAGTTTTTATCAGTCATACACCAAAAGAAAGTCCGCTGATGTTTGAAAACGCTCTCGCGTACCTCGGGTTGCAGGTTGCGAAGTTCCAGTTTCGCAACGACTTTGATCAGGTCCAGCCGATGACAAAGTTTTTACGGGGCGCCCGGAATGTGCTCATCATTATGCCCGTCGGTTATGAATATGCTATCATCGCGGGGAATGCTCTTCGTTCATTCCGGGAACGTATGAAGGAAATTCATCTGACCGTCGTACATAATAGTACCCGCGAAACGGCCCTGGCTAATTTCCCCCGTTGCGTGGTGGTACGACTCGATCCTCCCGATATAAATAAATTATCGCTCCCGACGAAGGTCGCACTCCAGAGAATATTAATTCGGGAGTTTGATGTCGCTATCGATCTCAATCTTGATTTCGTCCTTCATACTGCTTATATTTGCAAAGCGTCACGGGCAAAAGTACGAGTGGGTTTCACAAGCCCGGTATCAGAGGTGTTTTTTAATATTAGTATCAACCTGAACAAACAACGGACTCCCCAGGTTGTGTACGAAAAATTTGCAGAATGTCTTGCTATGTTTTAACATGTTTACGGAGAAACAATGAAGTTTGATATTACAAAAAACGGAAAAGCAACAATACTGAAACTCCATGGGCGTAAACTCGATTCAATGGTTGCACCCGAATTAAAGGCAGAATTTCTCATTCTCTGCAAACCGAAAGCGGCTTCAAAGCTGATCGTCGATATGCACGAGGTACAGTTCTGCGACAGCAGTGGTCTGAGCGCACTCCTGATCGCGGACAGGGCAATGCGGGAACACGGCGGACGTGTACATCTCGTTCAAGTCCATGAGAAAGTCATGAATTTAATGAGGATCTCTCAGCTCGATCGGGTTTTCACCATAAATACAAAAATCGAGGATGCCATCAAGGCATAGCCGGCTGATTCCTGCAGCTCTCCCCGATACTCTGTCCCGCTGAGCTGCAGATGGGCTTTTCCACTTTTGATTACGTAATCGTTGGCGCTTACCTAATCGGTGTAACACTCGCCGGATCGTTAATTGCAGGAAAACAGAAATCGTACCGTGATTATTTTCTCGGCGGGAAAACAATGCGGTGGTGGATGGTGGGATTTTCAATCGTCGCAAGCGAGACGAGCGCCCTCACATTCATCAGCATACCGGGCATGGCGTATTCAGGTACGATGCATTTTCTTCAGGTAGCGATCGGCTACTTTGTAGGGCGATTACTTGTAAGTGTTATATTCATTCCGGCGTATTACAAGGGCGACCTTGAAACTGCCTACGATTTCATCGGGAAACGGTTTGGTATACCGCTTAGAAAATTTGCCTCTTCCGTTTTTATCGTCACACGCGTGCTCGCCTCGGGCGTCAGATTGTTCGCAACAGCCATTCCGCTGCACCTGATTACCGGTTTCGATTATCCCACCAGCATACTGATTATAGGTTCCTTTACCCTTATCTATACTTACATCGGCGGATTGAAAGCTGTTGTCGCTATGGACGTGGTCCAGCTCTTCATATACCTGAGCGGCGCCGTCATCTCCATGATCATAATTCTTCGTGCTCTCCCGGGCGGTTGGAGCGATGTAGTCCGGTACGCCACCGCAGAAATCCCCAGCAAGATGGAGGTGTTTAATCTCAAAAGCAGCGGCGGATTGGTGGGATTTTTTTCATCCCCCTACACGCTCCTCGGTGGAATCCTCGGCGGCACTTTTCTCACAATGGCGTCGCACGGAACAGATCAGCTCTTGGTTCAGCGACTTCTTGGCTGTTCTTCACGCAAAGATAGTCAAAAGGCACTGATGCTAGATGCCTCGTTCATCGTTCTGCAGTTTGCGTTTTTTCTTGTAATGGGATTGTGTCTTTACGCTTTCTACGGAGGGGTACCATACCGGAAACTCGGCTTATCATCCTCCGATGAGGTTTTCCCGAAGTTCATCGTCGAATTTCTGCCCACCGGCATTACCGGTCTGGTTCTTGCCGGAGTATTTGCATCGGCGATGGGAAGCTTGTCGTCGTCGATAAGCTCGCTTGCATCATCCACATATCTGGATCTTTTCAGGATTTCATCAAAATCGGCTGCGGGAAACGGACAACACGAATTACGATGGTCGCGAATCTTCACACTGGTCTGGGGTGTTGTCCTGATCGGCGGAGCGATGCTTTTCACGGATGCGAAGAATCCCGTTGTTGAAATTGGTTTACAGATTGCATCCGTGACTTACGGCGGACTTTTAGGAACGTTCTTTCTCGGGCTCCTCTTTCCGCGCATCAGCCAGCGGGATGCGTTCATCGGTTTTGCGGCGGGACTCCTCATGATGGCTGCCGTCATTTCATGGACGACAATCGGATGGACGTGGCATACGTTGATTGGCTGTATTACTACGATCATAGTAGGAAATCTCAGTTCGGCAATTCAGAATTCACCTGACACAAATAAAACTTAATGTCGTATGGGCGCCTTCGATTGGATTATTATTGTTTTGTATTTCGTGTTTAGCGCCGGAATCGGAATCTACTATTCCAAACGGGCCGGGAAAAATGTTAATGAATATTTTCTTTCGGGGCGCAATCTTCCCTGGTGGCTTGCCGGTACATCCATGGTCGCTACAACGTTCGCTGCCGACACGCCGCTCGCCGTCACTGAACTCGTCGCAAAAAATGGGATTGCCGGCAACTGGTTATGGTGGAACTTCGTCTTCGGCGGCATGCTCACGGTGTTTTTCTTCGCACGTTTGTGGCGGCGTGCGCAAATCGTAACGGATGTTGAATTCGTCGAGATACGTTACTCAGGAAAGCCTGCGGCATTCCTCCGCGGATTTCGCGCGCTCTACCTTGGACTTTTCATAAATGCGATAATTATCGGCTGGGTCAATCTCGCAATGGCGGCAATTCTCGAAGGTATGTTTGGAATTCCTCATGGTCAGGTCATGCTGTATGTTGCGCTTGCCATGATGATCACAGCGCTGTACTCAGCCATGTCGGGCTTGTGGGGAGTTGCGGTGACGGATGTTTTTCAGTTCATACTTGCCATGGCTGGCTGTATAGTACTCGCGTTTGTCGTGCTGGGCCTACCGCAAATCGGAGGTGTGTCGGGATTAGTAGAAAAACTCCCCGACTGGACAATTCGCTTCCTGCCGGTCATTGGTGAATCAGGTAGCGGCGAAAGCGGCGTCCTTGCATTGAGTATTTCCGCATTTCTGACGTTTATAGGTGTGCAGTGGTGGGCATCATGGTACCCGGGAGCGGAACCCGGCGGTGGGGGCTACATCGCGCAGAGGATGATGTCGGCAAAGGATGAAAAACATTCACTCCTTGCCACGCTGTGGTTTACCATTGCACATTACTGTATCCGTCCCTGGCCATGGATTATAGTAGGACTTGCTTCTCTCGTTCTCTATCCGGAACTTGGTCCGGAGGAGAAACGACTCGGCTATGTATATGCGATGCGTGATTACCTGCCCGTCGGATTGAAAGGAGTCCTGGTCGCATCATTTTTTGCAGCTTACATGTCCACTGTAGCAACACAGTTAAATTGGGGGGCGTCGTATTTTCTGAATGATTTCTACAGGCGGTTCATCGTAAAAAACAGGGAGGAGAAGCACTACGTTGCAATTTCGCGGTTTGCCACAGGTATGATGA
>CAYGXH010000145.1:0-1795 GCA_964353675.1 uncultured Chlorobiaceae bacterium | reverse complement strand
AACAGGGAGGAGAAGCACTACGTTGCAATTTCGCGGTTTGCCACAGGTATGATGATGGTACTCGCTCTTGCAGTAACATTCATCATCAACACAATTTCAGGCGCATGGACATTCATCATAGAAGCCGGAGCGGGTCTCGGGCTGGTCCTCATTCTTCGATGGTACTGGTGGAGGATCAGTGCGTGGTCTGAAATTGCCGCAATGGTTGCTCCGTTTTTTGCTTATGGTTATGTGAAATATTTTACAAACATTCAGTTCCCCGAATCTCTTCTGGTGATTACCGCCTTCACCACTGTCGTTTGGATTGCTGTTACCTTTCTTACGAAACCGACCGACGAGGTAATATTAAAGAAGTTTTTCGAACGAATAAGGCCCGGCGGGTGGTGGAAGCCGGTTGCCCGGCTGGTCCCGCAGGTACAACAGGAGAAGGGGTATGGAATACTCCTCATCGACTGGATTGCTGGGATTGTTTTGGTTTATAATGTTCTTTTTGGTATAGGAAAACTGATTCTGGGCGATTACCCGACTGCGGTCGTTTTCTTTACCATCGCGGCTGCAGCGATGAGTATACTGTACTATCATCTCTCGAAAGTCGGTTGGGGAAAAGTGGCCGAATAGGTACGAACAGATAAACGTTTTCGATTGCATTGATTTAAATATATCTGTGTCCCATAATTTGTAACCGCTTTCCTAGAATTTGCACGAAATATTTAGTACAATCTATTCAGCTGGACAAGGGAGTTTGAGATTTGTTAACTACACGATGGCGGAGTTATTACTCCCTTCTAGTAAACGATCTTGCATAGTTGAAAATAAATAATCTTGATGACTAGGTTAAAAAAATCAAAACGTAATAGAAAGCGTTTTTAAGAGAGTTATACACAAGTCGGTACAACAAGCCATTTAGATTATGTTCCATTGAACGATTTAACAGTATGAAAACTACAACACCACTTATCGCGAAGCATGGTGGTTACCGGAAGCTCAAAAGTTTCCAAGTGGCCGAACTGGTCTATGATGTAACCATACGGTTTTGCGATAAATACATCGACCGAAGGAGCCGAACCCACGACCAGATGGTGCAAGCTGCACGCTCGGGCGTTCAGAATATCGCGGAGGGCAGTCAAATGTCTGGTACATCTAAAAAAATGGAGTTGAAACTCACAAATGTTGCACGTGCCAGCCTTGAGGAATTGCGCCGCGATTATGAAGATTTTCTTCGCCATCGCAGTTTACCCCTGTGGGACAGAAATGATACGCGCCGTGCAGAGTTGATTGCTCGGAGGCCTGTATCGGTCGATATCGTTCGTGAATGGGCGAGAGATGTAAAAAATGGACAGTATGGACAAGTTGAAATGTCCACTTCGTCCAATGAGTCCATATCTTCTATATGCCAGGAAATTGCTGCAAATGGTGCGTTAGCGCTAGTCGCAGTAGCATACAGCCTTCTTGATCGGCAACTAACTTCACTTGCTGCTGCATTCCAGCGGCAAGGCGGATTTACGGAGCGACTCTACCAAGCGCGCCGGCGTCCCTCGATCATGTAATCGAAACCAGGAAAGGCTACTTCAGTTCTCAAGATGCTGGTCTGATCTGGTAACGGTATGTACCGAATGCGGTTTGAGGCACATAACACGTATAAAAATATGTGCACCGTCATGTACCCTTCACTTCATCGGCGGCATGCCGTACTGCGACCATTCTTCTTTTGAGGGTCCGTAAACACCCGGAACCTGAATATTCGCCTGCCGCATCAGGATTGTCATCTGGGCGCGGTGGTGTATTTCATGCTTTA
>CAYGXH010000144.1:0-7340 GCA_964353675.1 uncultured Chlorobiaceae bacterium | reverse complement strand
CGGACTCGATTTTACATACAATCCGCGCATACTCCGGGTATCCCTTCGTTTCACTCGCAACCTGCCTGCCTATCAGTACCAGCAGATGGTGCGCCGCAGCCAGAGCCAACAGATAAGAGGAATTACAGATATACCCGATCCTGATATCACATTCGACCGTGATTATTATATAACTGGCGCCGGTCTTTTTAATTATACTGTAAGCTCGCGCATAACCTCAATAAGCACGAACAGTGTATACAACTTCTATCTCGGGTCGAAAGTCCTGGGCAACGACCTGGAGCTGACGGCACAAGGGTTCTACAGCACGAAGCGCAGCCGGGATCCGATAATCCATGGTGTGTACAGAATACCCATTCTCAACAGTAAATACCTCACTCAAATTATTGCGGGAAGGGTCTATAATCCGGGCCTCTTTCCCCTCGATGTGTACAGTCTTGAATTCACAAATCGCCCTCTGGCGACACGCTACATCCAATCGCGCGATCTTTTCACCGATCAGCTTATCCCGAATGCAAATCTTCGTATAATGGGGATGCCCTCTGGTCTCACCCTGATGCAGACGGATACCCTCGGCAATTTTGCTTTCGAATTACCGACCCTATATGGTAAAGGGGACATTGAGATTCACGCCACAGACCGTTATGGTCAGCTGGACATCGTACGTTACCAGAACAACGTACCGTATAAGTTACTCCCATCCGGCGAGACAGAGTATTCAGTGTTTTTCGGTAAAGTGTACAACGTCGGCAATCGGTACCTCTCCGCGAATTCCGTTAATTATGGTGTTTCATCAAAATTCACCGTAGGCGGCCGTCTCGAGTACTATAAATTACCCAGGATCAGCCAAAGTGTACATGCTGCCCTCACGACCGTGGGCCGGATCACCGATGGGCTGTACGTCGACGGACTCGTTTCTCCTAACGCATATTCAGAAGTAGGTTTGAACTGGCTTCCGATGACGGCAGGGGAAATATCACTACGGAGGGCGTGGTATTCACAAAATTATCGTATTAATTTCTTCTCGATATATGATAAATGGGAAGCAATGATGAATATCCCATTCTTCACCCGAATTTTACGCCTGAACGCGTACGGGTCCCGATATCAGTATGAGGATTATCATGACTACTCACTATCGACATCATTACGGGGACTCTTTCGTAAGGTTTCGGCCGGAATAGGGACAAGAATAACGTGGAGAACACACGAACCTACGAATACAGAATACACAGCGTACCACATCTCCAATGCGACCCTCGAAAGTTTATTACCGCTAAGTATTTTCTTCCGGACACAGTTCACATACGATCACATCCGGCACGATCTGCAATCGATCGGATTCGACATAACACGGTATTTCTTCAAACGCTTGCATGTTAATGTTTTCTATCAGAGATTTCCTGCTCTGCCGAGGTATTATATCGGCTTTAGCCTGAGATACTACTTCCCGTTTGTGACTGCGAGCGCCAAGTATACTTACACGGATGATGGTCAGTCGTACTACAACGCGTATGTAAAGGGATCAGTTATATTCGATATCCCTGAGCGGTCGGTATCATTCAGCAACAGAACTTACCGGGGATCTTTTGGCGGTTTCCGAATACGGCCGTTTTTTGATGAAAACAACAATAACATACGTGATGCCGGTGAGGGATACATTGATAAAGGCAGGATGTACATCCAGAATAAAACCTTGGGTCTGTCGCCTGTTTCACTCGCGAAGAATGTATTCACATCAGGCCGATTGCTTCCGTATAATGAATTTTCAATCTATCTGGATCCCCGAACGCTGGATAATCCGCTTTTAGTACCCAGATACAACTCGGTAAGGATACTTTCTGAATCGAATTATATCCGCGACTTCGACATGCCTGTGGTGCATAGTGGAACGGTGCGCGGCTCAGTTACATTATCTGATTCGGTAAACACTCCGTTGGAAGGAATTTCCATCATCCTCTCTGTAAAGAAAGAAAATGGGGATAGAACAATGGTGCTGAGGAAAGTAATAACATTTTCAACCGGTGAATTTGAGTTTGATCTCTTACCGCCGGGAAATTATATTATACAAATTGAACCAAGCCAGCTGCAGATCTACAACTTCACATCGCAACCCACCCGGAGGGACGTCGTTGTTCGGTCTGTTCCGGATGGTGATATTGTGGAAGGTATTAACTTTATTCTGATACGGCGATAATATATAATGTGATTATGCAATATGGTACCGAGCACGCATTTGTAGCAGAATATGAAAGTGAGGATTTTATGAAAGTGACGATGAGAAATTTAATATATACTGCTGTAAGAAACGTTCTATATATTACATGTATAATCCTTCTCCTGGTTACAAACAACCTGCTTGCTCAAATCGATGAACCCGATGAACCTTACCTCGATGAGGATAGTCTTGACATCGAGTTTGCGGATGAAGCGGCTTATGCCGGGGAAAATCTGAGTATTGAGAGTATTTTAGCCGGGAACCATTGGGCATGGTCGAATCCGGTACCGACAGGCAACACGCTTTATTCGATTGATCTTTATGTTGATTCACTAAATCAGGATTCCACAATTTTCACGGTTGGCGAAAACGCTTCGGTCCTTTATTCACAGGATGGAGGGAATTCATGGTCTGATCAAACCTATGCAGCTTTCATCACATCACGTCTCCTCAGCGTCGATGTTATTGATTCAATGTATATTTATGCGGCAGGTCTGCGGGGCAACATTATACGTTCAACCGATAATGGGGAGAATTGGCAACTTCTCACTTCCGGTGTGAGTGTACCCCTCCATTCGCTTAAATTTGTTAATAGAAACTTCGGATGGTGCGTCGGCGATCAGGGTATCATCCTGCGCACAACCGACGCTGGTGTTACCTGGATTCGTCAGGTAATTCCTTCCACTTCAGCGCTTTATGGAGTTGATTTTGTAAATAGTAGTGTGGGATGGGCTGTAGGGAAACGCGGTATCATCTATAGAACAACAAATGGCGGTCTCAACTGGGCTGCACAAATAACGGGTGATACAACGACTCTGAACGCTGTGCAATTCCTCAATCTGGATACGGGTATCGTTGTTGGATTACGCGGCGCTATCTACTGGACATCGAATGGGGGAGCGACATGGTCTCCCCGACCCTCACCTACATCCGTTCAACTCAGTGCAATCGATTACGAGCCCGCAGGAAATGCATGGATCGCAGGCGCGGGTGGGGTCATTTTGCGTTCTTATAACACAGGTCAGACGTGGGTCCAACAGACGACAAGTTCAACATCCTATCTTTTAGGAATTCGATTTAAAAATAGTTCCATCGGATGGGCAGTCGGATTACAAGGTACACTACTCAAGACGACGAACGGCGGATTAAACTGGATCACCATCAGCCGCGGCTACGTCAAGAACTTCAATTCAATCACATTTCCGACGCTGAATACCGGATATGCAGTAGCCGACGGAGGGAATGTTTTCAAAACGACAAACGCCGGTGTAACATGGACACCACTTATCACGGGCTCGAATAAACGACTTAATTCGGTTTTCTTCGTAGATTCACTGCTCGGATGGATTGTCGGTAAATCGAGTACGATTTTCAAGACTACCAACGGCGGTCTCTCATGGACCTCGCAACTCAGTCCCCGCCGCGGTAATTTTGAGTCGGTTTACTTTTCTGACGCACAAACAGGTTTCTGTGTTGGTTGGCCCGGTCTGATTTTAAAAACAACAGACGGTGGTACCACATGGATCCGAAAATCATTTCGAATACGTTCGACACTCTACAGTGTTACGTTTGCTGATCAGAATCATGGCTGGGCATCGGGAACGTACGGACGAATATACGCGACGACAGATGGAGGTGAGAATTGGTATATCCAGGCCTCATCTACGATCGTTACTTCCCATATTCTTTCATTGGATTTTATTTCTCCGGAAATTGGATGGGCCGTCGGTACCAACGGTAAAATCATCAATACTACTGATGGAGGCTTTTCATGGTCTATTCAAACATCCGGCGTGAGGTGGCAGCTCTACTCGGTAAACTTCCTGGATGCGTCAAACGGCTGGATAGCCGGTAATTATGGCGTACTCCTTTCAACGAATGACGGGGGTGTGACGTGGCAACGTCAGGCCTCAAATACGATTTATTCGCTGAAGGAGATTTATTTCAGCGATATCAATAACGGTTGGGCTGTCGGATGGTACGGTGCAATATTAAAATATTCCGACGATCTTGTCATTCTAAATCCGTCGCTATCGCAGCTGCCGGCAATATCGGCTCTTATGAATTATCCGAATCCCTTTAATCCTACAACGATAATACAATTTTCGCTCAAAGAACCAAGTATACTCACAATGAAACTCTACAACACATTGGGCGAGGAAGTAGAAACTATCCTTGATGCACAGCGATTTGATCGGGGAATACAATCAGTTCCTTATGTGCCTCATGAACTCGCAACAGGCGTGTACTTTGTTCGTATTTATGCTTCCAATTTGAAATATCACGTAGTTCATAAAATCATGTTCCTTAAGTAACCGATTAAAATAATTTCAAAATATTCGATCAATATCTTGTCCGAGAAAAGAGAGCGAAATATTTTAAGAATGACACATTTGAAAGAGAGGATACTTAGTCTTTTCATCATTTTTAATCTGGCCTGTTTACCCATCCCATGTATCATTTCATCAGCGGTCGGACAGGCATCGAGTGAACCTGATTGGGACTGGATAAATCCGATACCAACCGGAAATACACTTAATAGTGTTTCCCTCCCGGCTCCTAATAAAGTGGTTGCCGTCGGCGGCGGCGGAAGTATCCTTTCGACAACAAACAACGGCCTCAGCTGGAGTACTCAATACATCAAAAATCGCAACCATCTCCGATTGAATTCGGTTTTTTTCATTAATGAGAATACCGGATGGATAGTCGGTGATTCAGGTACTGTTCTCGCGACGAGTGATGGCGGTTCCGTATGGTCGGTGAATCGGGGTATCGCCATACTTCACCAACTCAAGAGAGTATTCTTCATCAACTCGAATGTTGGCTGGATCGTTGGACAATACGGTCTGGTGTTAAAAACAACAGACGGCGGAAGAAGCTGGGTCCCTAAGGCTACGGGTTCGATTCAGACCCTGAACTCAGTATTTTTTCTCTCAGAAACAGTCGGCTGGGTGTGCGGCAACGGGAGTATCCTCATGAGAACGGTAAATGGCGGAACGACGTGGGACACTCTCCTGGTTCCGGCATACACCGATTATTACGACATCCGTTTTGTAACGTCGACGAATGGTTACATAGTTGGTGGGAAAGGGCTTGTGAGTAGAACTGTTGATGGCGGGACAACCTGGCAGAGGATCACGACGAACACCGTTAACTCATTTAATTCCATCGAATTTGTTAATTCCTCAAGTGGAATAATCGTCGGTGATGAAGGGAATTGGTTGAAATCCTCTGACGGCGGTAACACGTGGATTCAGGATAGCATCGAAACAAAAAATAATTTGTTGCACATCACTTCGAGGGCCTTTGCAGGGATCTGGATCGTGGGTGAAGCTGGCGCTCTTTACAGCGGAGTTTATAGTATAAATACAGTATGGTTGTCACGTTCAAGCGGATTCAGGCAAACACTGAATTCAGTCGCCGGTATAGATTCTGCAAGATTATTATCTGTCGGGGAAAGCGGGACGATTGTTCGTTCTACGAACAGAGGCAACACTTGGGTGCCGTTATCCAGCGGGACTACGAATACACTCCATTCCGTCGACATGCTGGATATTAATAATGCGGTCGCAGTGGGCGATACGGGGACGGTTCTGAGAACAACGGATGGTGGCGAATCGTGGCAGCAACTCCTTTCCGGAACCGATGTGTCTCTCTATTCGGTCAGATACTACGATTCACAAAATATCACCGCGGTGGGAAACGTGGGAACAACGCTCCGATCGACCGACGGAGGCGTATCGTGGAATCTCATCTCGACCGATCCTGATCTTAAATTTAAATCCCATGATTATATAAACGCAAATACACTGTGGGCAGCCGGCGAGGCAATTATCATCATAGCAGGCAATGATTCTGTTGTGCTGGGTAGAATATTTTCTAGTTCCGACGGCGGACAAACATGGATTGCCAGGTATTCCGAACCTGCCCCGAGTTTTAATAAAATTACATTCGTGTCGGAAAACGTTGGTTTTGCTGTGGGCAATCGTGGGCTGATATTTGCAACAACCGATCAGGGGCTGACGTGGCGCCCCCGTCGACCGCATAATTCATACACGAATTATTTATCTGTCAGGTTCGTAGACGATAGCGTCGGCTTTATAACCGGCGACGACGGCTCCGTTCTCAGGACAAGCAACGGAGGAACAAACTGGAGCTGGATAGCTACCGGAACAAACAACCGCCTGCGTGATATCTACTTCTCTACGCCACAAAAAGGCTGGGTTGTGGGTGAAGGCGGCTCTATTCTCTACACAAGCAATGGCGGAGGCGACCCGATCATTATTGAACCTGCACCTGTTCCGGCGCCGACTCCTAAGGTTATAAAACTTCTCCCGAATTACCCGAATCCGTTTAACGACTGGACGACATTGGCATTCGCATTGAGCGAGCCTGCAAATGTAACAATCGGAATCTATGACATCCTCGGTCATAAAGTAAAACAGTTTACCGTTGGGCAATGTGAAGCGGGTGTATACGATAATCAACCGGGTAACAAGGTCGCACCGGTATGGGACGGTCGTAATGAAAACGGTCAGAAGGTTGCAACCGGTTGCTACATTAGCCGACTAACGACCCAACAGGGGCAATCAGCGCGGAAATTTTTGTTCATTCGTTAACCTATCTAACTGTTATAATCGAGACCAGGTTATCACGTCCCGGGAGGGGTAAAACCGCATTAATCGCTTATCAGTCAATCCGGATTTCACTTTAAACAGAAGGAGGGAAATTCATATGGAAACATAATTCATTAATTTCACAGTACACTGTTAAGCTTACCGTTTTCTGGGGTATTGTTCGAGTGGGAGAATCCAGACCAGGCTTAAACAGTCGGTAATTTCACACCTATCGCTAAGCCCATCATTATTTAATCCAGCAATAATATTCCCGAGAGGGAAATGCGCTCTGTATTTAGTCGGAGACGCTCATGTCACTCATTTAAATTATTTTCGGGAGGAGATATTTCTATGAAATCATTTATGACGTTAATCTTATTCACCATCCTCATGGCGCATGCTCACCTGACCGCACAATTCGCGAATCACGTTGTGATCAGTGAAATTTACGGCGGCGGCGGTAACAGCGGCGCCCCATTCCGATACGATTTCGTTGAGCTATACAA
>CAYGXH010000143.1:0-7362 GCA_964353675.1 uncultured Chlorobiaceae bacterium | reverse complement strand
CCCCGCCTGCACGATCGAACATGTTTAAAAATTAGCATCAATCGTTTCGGCGGGCCTCCTGGCGTACTGAGGTCCCGTTCCGAAAAAACGGAACGGAATTTTCTCTTATTTTTTAAATATTTCCGTCAGTAGGCAATAATGCCTCATTTTTGCATGATTACTCCCATTCTATCTCACTTATAATTCACTCACTTATAATTCGTCACAGAAATATTGCTTTTCTAAACTCAATTTCTTACTTTCAAGCAACTTTATAACTGAAAGACGGAGACAACATTGGGAACAAACCAAAAAACCCGTATTTTGATCGTCGATGATGAATCTGATTTAAGAAACCTCCTCAACCATGTTCTTACCCAGGCGGGTTACGAAGTGATGGAAGCGCCCGACGGTGAGGCAGCTCTCAATATCCTGCGAAAAGAAAAATTCGACATCGCTTTTCTGGATATCCAGATGCCAAACGTCAACGGTATTCAGGTTCTAAAACACATACAAAAAAATTCACCCTCGACAAAAGCTATTATGTTAACAGGGTACGCGGACTTAAAAAATGCCATGGAGGCAAAAGAGTTCGGTGCAACAGATTTTATCGGTAAACCATATAAGATTGAAGACATCCTATCAACAGTCCATCGGCTCACAAACAAGTGAATACACACTCCGGTACAATTCTCTGCACGGTGCAGCCAATCCCCTTCATCCTATGACAGGTATGATACGCAATGATCGACGACCTTAGGAGCATTCCGAGTAAAGTAAATCTCGAGCAATTCGACGTAAGCGCCTTCTCCAAAGAAAAAATCCGTGAGTTATTCAAAACCGGTAAAGTACCCACAGCAGAAATAATGGTGGAGGAAATAATACTCCGGGCAGTAAAAGCAGGTGCCACGGATCTCCATTTTGAACCTGCAGAGACAGAACTGCGCGTACGAATTGGCTCAGAAGGCATTGTCAAGAAGTTAATTCATCTTCCAAAAGAGATTGCCGAAAACCTGTCGAGTGTACTGAAGACAAAAGGTACACTTAATGCCTTTGAAAAAAAGAAGCCCCAGGAAGGAAGATTTTCTATCAATATCGGTATGCACCAGTTCGATATGCGCATCAGCACGGTGCCGGTGATGTTCGGTGAGCGGATAGCATTACGTATTCTGGAAAAAAATGCCAAGGTAACTGACCTCGAAGAACTTGGTTTCTCACTCGCCAATCTGGATAAAATACGGAAGCTTATCCGCCGCCCTAGCGGATTGTTCCTGGTCTGCGGACCGGCCAGCTCCGGCAAGAGCACCACAATTTATGCCGCCGTGAACGACATCCAGTCCACCGAAAAAAATATCATCACAGTTGAAAATCCTATTGAGTATAAACTCGATTATGCCTCTCAGGTATCTACCCCTGCGGATAAGTCATTTACGTTTGCTGACGCACTGCGCTCCATACTGCGCCAGAATCCGAACATCATCATGCTGGGAGAGATACGGGACGTGGAAACGGGCATCGTCGCAGCAGAAGCAGCACTTACGGGCAACCTGGTTCTGAGTACCATTCTTGCTAATGATGCGATCGGAGCCATCTACCGGCTTCTAAGTATGGGTGTTCCTCCCTACTGGCTCGCCTCTACACTCATAGGGGTGGTTCACCAGCTCCTTGTGAGGAAAATATGCACCAGCTGCAAGGAGGAATGTCAGCCATCCGAGATCGAAAAAGGATCGCTAATGAGTGTACTTACAAGTCAATCCAAATGCTTCCGCGGACGTGGTTGTGATAAGTGCGGGGGTACGGGCTATTCCGGACGAACGGCTATCCACGAAATTCTTATCATCAATGATGAAATCCGCGATTTGATTTACCAGAACGAATCCCTTAGCAAAATTAAGGAAGCTGCAAGGGTATCAGGTTTTGAAAACATATTCGAAGATGCAATAGTAAAAGTCAGCGCGGGTATCACATCGATTTCGGAGCTCGCGAGAACAATCGGCTGAACGGATAGGGAGCAAATCAGAAAAGTAAAGTTAAACTCTTGCCGATTAAATTATAGGGAAGCTGAATAACACGTGCCGGAATGTATAGGACCTGCCGAAATTCCTAGAACTTTGGGGTGAATTTTTCCATAAGAGACCTATCATAATTTAGATAAATCTTACGTTGGCGTAGTATTCGTTTTTTGTGAAACAAACTTGGTTATTTTTTCGATCGAGTCGAAGTTATCAGCAACTAGATCTTCATCGGCAAATTTAATGCCGTAACTTGTTTCGATAAACGATATAAGCTCCAATACGCCCGTTGAATCAATTACACCTGTATTCAAGAGCGATGCTTTTTCATCTACTTTTTTCTCAGCATCAAAGAGGAACGTCTTGCTGATAAATTTGCCAATCCGGGTACCAATTTCTTTTTCGTCCATGGTTTCTTGATTTATAAAATGAAATATTAATTTAACTTATCAAACACGGTTGTATAATGAATCGGGAGGTTATCGTATTCTTGCCCACTGTGTACATATTGAAAGAACAGAAGCTGCGCCGATAATATACCGATAAATCCCATATTATCATTATTACTGAAATTATACTCCCCCGTTTCCTTTTGTGCAATTTCCATACATTTTAAGTATAAACCCCGGACAGTCTTCAGATTAAATAATCCGGATTCATTGATCATCCGTTCGGAGAACATTTCAGCGACATAATCCGGCACCTTCCCTGTGACAAAACTGACTGCATCAGGAGCACGATAGGGTTGTTTCTTCCGCTTAATTATTTCTTCCGGCACCTTTCCCCGGGCAACATGTTTTAAGATATTCTTTTCATTTAATCCGATAAGTTTGTACTCAACGGGAAGACTGTTACAGAACTCCATCACATCAGCATCAAGGAAGGGAAATCTACCTTCGACCGAATTCGCCATCAGCATCCTATCTCCCTGTGATGATATAATATAACTGGAAAAAAGTGATAGTATCTCCAGGTATTGCGCCTGCGCAAGCGGATCCCATAATTTAAATTCCTCCGGTAAATTCTCAAGGATATAGGGCCGCGGAGACGACTTTACCCGATTCAGTATATTCTCCGATAAAAATTTCTTCAAACTGGAAGTCGTATCCCACCGCGGTTCGTGTGAAAATGTTGGAGAATCTAAGCGGTTCAGTCCCTTTTTCCAGAATTCAATTGCCATCCCCTTCGTCTTCTGTGGTGATCGAGCAAGGTACGGGTACAATCGTTCGAATAACCTTGCACGAGTTTTGGAATTTGGATCATTAGCCATGAATCGTCTTATTTTTGCCTCACGAAATATATCATACCCTGCAAGCATCTCATCCGCACCTTCGCCTGTCAGAACTGCTTTAAATCCGGAATCCCTGACGAGCTTCGACAATATAAACAGCGGCGCCGGCGCTGTTCGCAATATTGGCCTTTCCGTATGGTTAACAACATCAGGAAAAATATTAGCAATATCCTCTCTCCTGACTGTTATTTCCTCATGCTTACTGTCAAGTATAGATGCCATTTTTCTTTGAAAAGCGGTTTCATCAAATTCCGCATCGGCAAATCGTATGGAGAAAGTACGGAACTCCCCTTCCTTCCATCGTCTTCCCAACCAGGCGATGAGGGAACTATCGATTCCGCCGGAAAGATAACTTCCCACCGGCACGTCCGACCGCACCATGCGTAGCTTCGTCGCATTCATGAGCTTTGAGTCCAGTATTTCAGTGGCCTCCTGCAGAGTCATTTTGTTCGGTTCACAGGCCGCAGTTTGCATCCTAAGAGGAAATGACGGATACCAGTATATGTGATCCTCCCTCTTTTTCTCAAATTGAAATACAGTCCACGACCCTGGTAATAATTCTTCGATCCCCGAAAAAATAGTCGTCGGCGCGATTGTCGACCAGTATGTGAATGTTTGGTCCAGCCCCTCCGGATTAATCTCCCTCGGGATAGAAGGATCGGCGAATAACGATTTTATTTCACTCGCAAACCACACCCGGTTGCCTTGTTCCCGGATATATAGCGGTCGAACACCCACACGATCCCGGCATAGTACAAGCTTTTTGCGGATTGAATCCCAGAGCGCAATTGCCCACTGGCCGTTGAATTTTTCAAAACAGCTGTTACCCCATTGTTCATAAGCATGAACAATTACCTCGGTATCAGATTGTGTGCGAAATTGGTGCCCCCGATCCTGGAGTTCTTTTTTCAGTTCGATATAATTGAATATTTCACCGTTGAAAACAATCCACAATGTTTGATCTTCATTCGATATTGGTTGTTGACCGCTGGCAAGATCGATGATTGAAAGGCGAGCATGTGCAAGTCCGGCGTAATTATCACGATAATAACCGAATTCATCGGGCCCTCGGTGCCGGACTGCACTTACCATGTTCGAAAGGAGTTCAATAGAAATAGGATCCCGATCCCCTGTGAGATTTACACGACCTACAATACCACACATTTTCAGTCTCTGTGAACTTCAGGAATCGGCTCAACAAGGATTGGAGGGTAGTGCAGGTAGCGGGTCCCCCGTCTTTTCGATTCAATATCCTTGTATACTCTTTCGACCTGCTCTGCAGTTAATCCAACCACGGGTGCGACAGTTGACGCCGGTACTTTGAAGTTATAACCGTAAAGACAGAGATCCATTTTATCGTACGGCAACGCGAAGTAAAATTCCTCCTGTGTTTGAGCAAGCGAGTAAGTATCTGTTGTCGGGGTACGACTGGTGATTTCCTTTGGGATGTTGAGTGCCTCTGCAATTTGATAGACCTCCGTTTTATAGAGGTGCGCAATCGGTTTAAAATCTGCACTTCCATCTCCATTTTTAACGAAGAAACCCTGGTCGTACTCAAGTCTGTTCGGAGTACCGCAAACGGCGTAGTTTAATCGGTCTGCATGGTAATATTCCATCGCTTTTCGCGTGCGCTGTTTCCAATTGGTCGCTGCTATGAGTTTGAGATAGGCGTTAAGCGGCATCCGTACGGTTCTCTGTTCCCCGGAGGTAGATTCTACCGTAAGCCGGAGAACGTTTAATCTTTCGCCGTGGAGAATCGATGGAATCGTCACTTTCGATTTCCAGCCGGAATCATACTCCGGAAACACTTCACGGATCGCTTCCATCTGACGCCTGTAGCAGCCTGCGCCTTCCAGAACGGGTGTTATCTCCTCGATAATCGATTGGACACGAAGATTGTCTGCTAGTAGTTTTCCCAGCTTTAGTGACTCCGCGGATGAATCACGTTCGGGCATGAACAGTACCACTACATTTTCACTCCCCAATGCCTTAGCACAAAGCACTGAGCATACTGAACTGTCGATACCTCCGGAAAGTCCGACAACGGCGCCTCGGCGCCGAAGGACATTAACGACCTGATCCCGGATTGAGGACGTGATACGATTGATTTCAACCTCAGTATCGATATTTAAGATATCTTTCGAATATTTCATACGAGATTTTCTGATCGAATATGGAACAAAATTTTCAAGATACCCTTAACTTTACTCATTATAAATTGCACTACAAGATATATCTTGTTGTATGTATTTTCTGGTCACCTGGAATTCTTATACTGAACGGTATATATTATTTTAAGGATTACGCCTGATTATAATTTCTCCCGGGTCACTAATTTTAACCCAATATCCTTGACCGGGGACAAGTTTTGAAACTGCCTCGTAAGATCCGTTGAAACTGTAAAAAGGAGAATCAACGATCCCGGGTGGCATGGAAATCACGGAATCCTTGTCGATACTATCAGAAATTGTCCCAATGAGATTCCACCCTGATTGGACCGACAATGTTTCCGAAAGAAATGGTGTCCCAACTAGAGGTAAAGACTCTACATTATTAAACTTAATCCAGTAGCCCTGTCCGTTTTTTAATGTGTCTCTTGGAATATAATTACCTAGATATTCGAATGCCTCTGAAACTGCCGTGGGAAATAATTGAGCCGTCCGGTAATCGTCAACACTCAACGGAACAGATACTATGTTCCAGCCGGTATGATACGAATAGAGATGTGTCTGAGCGGATGTCTTGAAGTTCCATTTTACCGACCAAGCACTTGAGCCTGCTAGATTCTTTGACTTTACTCGCCAGTAATGAGTGGTAAGGTTAGCGAGCGGCCCAACATTCTTGAAAGTGTCGACTAACGATGAGTCATTGACAACCAGGTTCCCAAACAATGAATCGAGGGAAACCTGTATGTAATAATGAGATGTATACTGACTCGGATGCCATTTAAGGGTCATTATATTAGTTTGATCTATCGAACTATTTACTGGAGCATGCAGTTCAGGAGTTGCAGGTACTTGAATTTCATTCGCCGTAGTGAATTTCCACTTTTCTGACCAATTACTGGGCCCAGCCACATTCTTTGCTTTCACTCGCCAGTAATATGTAGTTAGATTGGCGAGTGGTCCGATATCTTTGAGAGTGTCTGTAATAGTTGAATCATTAACGACCAGATTCCCGACTAACGAATCTAGGGAAACTTGTAAATAGTAACTGGCGGCAGACACACTTGGATGCCAATGCAGGATCATGTAATTTGTCTGGCCTGTTGAGCCATTACCCGGCGATTTTAGCTGCGGAACCGCAGGTGGCTCCAAGCCACCTTCATAGCCAATTGCGGCGTTGAATACTTCATTTATTAAGGGCGGCGCTGCTGTCGCGATACCGGTTGGCGTCGGGTGCGGATCCATGCTTGAACAACCATATAACATTTTTCCATTTGCATCAGACATCAAACTATGAATATCAAATATATAGACATTGCCTGGGAAATTGTTTCCATATATAGGATCAAGACCGGCAGTCAAGGTATCCTTCATCCACTTTGCAATCCTTTTATCGCGCTGGGCTTGTATCGTATTATCATTCTGTGCAATTGGTATTTGTGTCCAAATTATCCAGAAAGTAGACGGCATTTTCTTCATCGAATCGAGTATTGCCCTGACATGCCACTTGGTTAACCAGGTTGTTCTGCGGGAATCTCGGTATGGGATATCATCTACACTCCCCTCCGCCGAATGACCCCCCTCGTATGCAAAACAAGCTTTTATCATTATTACTTTATAATTATTCCGGTAATTACTAAGGTTATTCCAGTCTGTGGTGTATTCCTTATCGAATATATGATGCCATGAATTATAACTATTATTTCCACCGCTCGGGTAATATTGGTAGTTGAGGCTGACGCTATCGGAGCCACTTAAACTGTGTGAAAGATTATAGGCTACAACCTCTGTTTTCGCGGTTACAGGAGATGTACCGCAATTAATGTTGATATTATTATATATCTGACCGCCAACAGATTGATTTAACAACAATGCTTTACGATACTTGATTTGCGCAGAAGCAAAAAAACTAAAA
>CAYGXH010000142.1:0-7398 GCA_964353675.1 uncultured Chlorobiaceae bacterium | reverse complement strand
TCTCTTTGTTAATACAACAGACGGCAAATGCAATTAAGAACGCCCGAAGTTTGAAGGTTCCTAAGAAATAAAGTCCGAGTGTAAATAGAAATAATTGAGGTGGATCATAAAGGAAGGAAACGTACGTGAAAAACATTGGTAAACCCATCAGAACTGTAGTTGATAGTAGCGAGCGCGTGTTATAAGTATCCGTCAAACCACACACTTTCATCGTAAGTGCCGTTGAGTAATGAGCGAAACCTATAAAGCACGCGAGCATTAGAATGGATGCGACAAAATATTGGTATGCTGCCGAAGGTTCCCATAAAAGTTTGTTGAAGACTCTTCTTAAGAAAAGATTTTGCTCAACAACGACGGAAAATGTCTCTTGTACTTCCTTAGGCGTGAACGAAGAAACTACCCGTACTGTAGTTGGTAATAGCGTTCGATATACGAAGGGCTTGTGTGCTTTGCCCTCAACCATATCCATAAATTTGCTTCGGTAGTATTCGTTTATTCCGGAATGATTTTCTGAAGGTTTGAGAAAGACCACTAGAATATAACTGCTGACCGTAATCAATAGAAAGAAATATCCAATTCTAGGCAAAAGAGAAATATGTCTTGAGTTCATTTTGGTGTGTCCAAAAAATTAACACGCGAATGGCCTATAACTCGTGTAATGACGGTGATTGCATTTTTATTTCTTGTGTTCTCATTGAGAATAGCACTCATATTTATGCAAGTCATATCCGAAGGTAAGTGTAACTCTCCAATAATCCTTCGGCGCTCCCTTCACCAGCTCATCGAATAGTACATAATATTCTCCCAAAATTCAAGAGGCTTAGCGATGGAACACCCGCCTGCTCAATCGCTTTACTCTTGATTCTGCGGGTAGACCCGCCGGCTTTACGGGCATGTACTTGTAAACTTCTCAGATTGGATTATTATTGTCGAATAAACTTAAACGGTACTGCTACCCATATCCCCTTTGTTGTATCCTCAAAACTTGTTTCTAATTCCCACTGCATCAATGCCCGTAAAGCCGGCTTGTTTAGAATTACATTATCCGATTTTAGTACAATTGCCTTGACAACCTTTCCACTAGAATTCACCAAACCTTTTAAAATTACCTTTAATGGTTTGTTCGTTTTCGGTAATCCGGCGGGAGTCTTTGGATTAACAATAAAAATCGGGACAACCCCCTCTCCACCCTCGATCGGGGATAATTCTCTCAAACATGTAGTATCGATCGCAGAATCAGCTGTCAGTACAATAGGTAGCGGTTGACCTCTATCAAGAATTCCCAATTTATTCTGATACTGGGAATTAGATGTGGAGGATAAAAATAGAATAAACGAGATTAGAGAAAGAATTTTGTAATACATATTTAACTCCTATAAAAATGTTCGCAAGAAAAGTTCTCAATAGCCCCGAACTTAAGTCGGGGGCTATTGAGAACCGGAGTCTTTGCGTAACCGTTTTAACGGTTTAACGATTTTGACATTATAAAAAAATCTCTAGGTCATTTTTATGGTTGTTAGGTGCCGGGTGCCGTGAACTTGACTTTATCATGTAAATGATATTATATTGATAATAACAATATGGAGCTTTGAATGCCAATAATAAAATCCATCTCCGACTTGAGAAATAAGGCAAACAAAATTTCGGAACTTGCTCATAAATCGGATGAACCTATCTTCATCACCAAAAATGGTGAAGGAGATATGGTTGTGATGTCCATGGCCCAATACAGCAAAATTCAACTCAAGCTTGATCTATTCAGCAAACTTGCAGTTGCCCAAGCGCAACGAGCAGACGGTGATAGAGGCCGAAGCTTATCCGCAGTCATGAAAGAAATACGCAGACGGATTCATGAGGCGGTCTAAGTATAATGTAAAACTCTTACGAATCGCGGAGGACGATTTATTAGAGATTGTCAACTACATCTCAGCTGATCGGCCATCAGCAGCTGATGCACTTGCGACAAAAATTGAAAAGAACTTTAAACTACTTTCTAAGAATCCGCATTTGGGTCGAGTGCCGAAAGAAGACGAGCTTACTCGACTCCATTATCGATACCTAGTTGTTGAAAACTATCTTATCTTCTACACCATCGAAAGACAGACGATTTATGTCCATAGAATGCTTCACGGTGCTCGAGACTACTTAGTCTTGTTTTAACCCTTCCTGCGGCACCTGGCGATAACGTCTGCCGTAAAAATGGTATTGAACTGCCGCAGTCCACAAAAGTAGGAATGCTCTGCTCCCCATTTTGGGAGCTGCCTATCTACCTAATTACTTAAAGTTTTATTTTATTTCTTTTTTATTCATTTGCACGTCCACTTCCCTCAGTTTTTGCAGTTCTTCGCGAAGTGATTTAATACGTTCCAATAGCATTATGCATGAATTGGCATTTTCTTTTTCTTGTTGGGAGATTGGAAGTATAAGATAGACATGATACCAATAAAGTGAGGTGCTGTCATCCGCAACGGGATTTTGAGGATTAGAATATAAAATCGCAGTTTTCCGAACCGATTCGGGATAATATTTTGTTGTTGAATATTGCTTTGCGACAAATAAATATTCTGTTGTTGCCTTGCGTAATAATGATTTTATTAGAAGACTATCAGCGATATTTAAATGGCGGGCGGCCTCCAGTTCCTGTTTGTTTTTCTCTGAATTATTCGTCCCAGCACACCCTACAAGATATAATCCAATGAGTACAAATATAATTCTATAAGTTTTCATGTGAAGTCCTTTGTGTCTATATTGAGTCTTCCGTGATATCAACCTGGGGGCGTTCCAGAATAATCGGAATCTCTACTTGGAATGTTGTCCCGACTCCAAGAACACTTTTTACTGATACTGTACCGCCATGCCCCTCTGTATATGCTTTCACCAACGATAGTCCGATGCCTGTACCAATTGAAGAAACCTGCGACGCATTTTTTGCCTGGTAGAATTTGTTGAATACTTTTGTAAGTTCTTCCTGTGCGATACCAATCCCAGAATCTTCCACTGATATCTTCGCATGATTCTCCACCCGAGATATATATATATTAATTCTTCCATCACGATTGGTAAATTTTATTGCATTACTAAGTAGATTGTTAACAACCGTGAATATTTTCTCTTCGTCAACCACGATTATTGGAACAGTCTCTGTATATAATTTTAAGGTGATCCCCTTTTGTGAAGCAACCAAACGAGCATTATCAACTACTGGTTTAATCACGGAGAGCAAATCAATTGGTTTGAGATTATACTCCATCATTCCAGCTTCTATTTTAGCAATATCTAATAATTGACTGGTATAACTTGTCGCTACTTTAATATTCTTACGTATAGATTCGAGTAGTTCAATCTGCTGTTCATTTAAGGTACCAATTTCTTGCCGGTTAAGTTTGTACAAGGCTGCAAGTATGATCTGAAAAGGCGTCCTTAATTCATGGGCGATGTGTTGCATAAGTTCACTTTTATGCTCATCAATTTTTTTCAATTTTTCACTCATGTCATTAACTGCTCCGGTAAGTTGAGCAATCTCGTCGTGGGAAGTGATCTTGATAGGCTCGAAAGAGCCGCGAGCGATTTGTTCAGTTCCACGAATGAGAACCTTTATAGGTTTAGTTATCGTTCGAGGAATTATTACTGCGAGCATAATCGCTGCTATAAGTGTGCATAGTGTAAGAATTAAAGAAACACCCGAAGATCGAGTGGTTATCGTTTCTACATTAATCATTGCATTATCGATTGATATCTCATTGAGCCGAATAAGATCGTTCAGGTTAGTATGGAGGGCCTGGAGGCTGTCGGCGAGTTTCTGTTCCTCCAATTTGCTTATTTCTGTTTTTAATAATTGTTTGCGCTGAACAAAAGGCGTAATCTGTGAAACGAACCACACATGGATTCGCTGAATATTGTTGATTAATTGTTTTCCCACCGAATCCGATTGTGTGACTAATAATGAATCTACTGATTCATTAAATTTTTTACTTCCCCCGACAAATAAATTAAAATAAATCTTGTCATATGAAATCCAATATTTATTCGCATTACGTTCTTCCTCGTAAAGTAAGGATTGGAGATGCTTGGTGATATCAATCGACTTGACCTCGGAGGTTAGGGTAACTCTAGCGGTGTTTGAAATGGTGATAAGCTGGTATAGAATGTATGCATTGGCAATAATCATCAGTATAATTATTACGCCGAATCCCATCATCATTTTTTTGTTGATCGTCAGGTTCATATTACAATATGCCGTTAGATCATACTGACAGGCTTACTGCCAGTTATTTTAATAATCGTAAAATAATTTATTCAAATTTAATATAATTGTTTCAATCCTTATGCGCAACTACGGTGACTATAGTATAAATCCCACAATTTAAACTTCGAGACAGTCACCAGGGATATTCTCAACAATAATTCAACAATCCACCAGTATGCTTTCTTCTCCATCCAGTGTTGGTAACTATGTGTACGGGCAATTGCATGTAACGTCCGCAACAAAAATGCCGTCCCGCTTGCCACTATGATAGACTAATTCTCTTATGTGGCAAGCGGGATGGTTCATTTTACATTTTTGTTGCTGCTGTGCGCAGGTAGCTATTTATGGTTTCTTATAGATTTTACCTTCCTTCATAACGAAATCAACTTTCTGAAGTAAAGTTATATCTTCAAGAGGGTTTCCTTTAACAGCTATTACGTCAGCGAGAAAATTCTTTTCAATTTGCCCGAACTCGTTTTGTTTGCTAAGCAACTCTGCAGCAATTGAAGTACCAGATTTAATAGCGTCTATCGGTTTTAATCCACCTTTCTCTACATAGTATTCGAGTTCTTTTGCTTGATTTATTGTCCAAGGAGTTGAACCAATGTCTGTACCCAGAACAATTTTCAGCCCTTTTTTATATGCTATATTAAGATTTTTGTATAGAGAATCCATCGGTCTTTTAAGATGCTCTAACACCAAAATTGTTGGGCACCAGAATACATTACTGTCTTTTGCCATTTGGATGAGCTTCTCGTTAAATTCAAAACCGTGTTCAATTGATCTAGCACCTGCCTTTATTGCAAATTCGATACCATCTCTGTACACAGCGTGTGCAGCAACATTCACGTTATATCGTTTCGCCTCTTGTACTATTGTTGACATTTCCTCAAAGGTAAATGAAATATTTGCCCAATCAACATATACTTTTATCCAAGTTGCACCTCTAGTAATTTGTTCACGTACTGCACTAAGACATTCTGCTTGCCCTGAAACATATTGGGTTCCTGAGGGTAACGGAATATCCCAATTTTGACTTCTCGGATCAGGATAGTAATTGCCGTTCGTTGCGATACCTTTTGTTGAAGGAAATATTCTTGGTCCCATTATGTATCCAAGTTTAACGGCTTTACTGAGATCTACATCAGCGAAGCCTGCTCCTTCTGTGCAAACATCCCTTATGGCTGTAAAACCATTCATTAAGGACGTTTCCAAAAAAGATACGGCTCTAACTGCGCGAAATGCTGAAGAATTACCGTATAAGTTTTTTGCATAATCACTGCCATCCGTAAGAAGATGTGTGTGTGCATCGATTAATCCCGGTAGGATTGTGTATCCTTTTAGGTCTATTATTTCAGCGGAATCCGGTATTTGATTATTAAAGTTAACATCAATGATTTTTTTCTGATAAACAATTACAGTTGGACTATCTAGCGCTTTATCAGATTTTCCATCAATTAACCTGTCTGCTTTTATTGCATAGGTTTGGCAAAAAGAGATGGAATTTATTGCCAGGCAAATTATCACAATTAAGTATCTCATAAGTACCTCTTTTGTTAGTTTTAACTTCTTAAGCCGCTTGCGCACAACGGCTCGGCAAACAACGCAATACTTTTGTGAACATATAATTCTCATTTCAGTGAACAAAAGTATTGAGCTGATATGCCGAACGCTGGCTTTTAAAATCTTGTATAAATCTGTGCATCATTATTTTGCTTATTATGCGAAGTTGCGGGCGTCCTTGATTAATATGATATTGATCTATCGATGTATTGTGAGTAGTCTGTCAGATTCTGAATGTATCTTTCTGTCATTAAGGGAGATGAAATAAGAAAATCCGCTGTAGACCTGTTGCAGGACGTAGGAATATTATAAAGAACGGCGATTCTCAGCAAAGCTTTTACATCAACATCATGCGGGTGTGGTTGCATGGGATCCCAAAAGAAAATAAGAATATCAATATTTCCTTCTGCAATCATCGCCCCCAGTTGTTGATCGCCTCCAAACGGACCCGACTTAAGTCTAGCAATACTCTGTTTAAATGACTGCCCTTTTTCCAACTTCCTGGATATTGTATCCTCAACTAAGCGACCAGTAGTTCCCGTACAGATCAGTTTGTGGTCTAATAGTAATCTCCAGTTCCATTCTACCCATTCGAGTAAGTCCTTTTTACAGTTGTCGTGTGCGACCAAAGCAACTCGTTTCGATATTTCCATTACTTCTCCTTCTATCTATTTTGTTTCAACAGATACAATTGATGATATCAGATATTACCACATATTCATCTGAATTATTCTGAGTCCCGCAATTTCGCATAACATTCAAGCAATCACGCCACGCCGAACTCCTCGCTTTTTACAAATGAGTGAGGCGTGGAGCGAATACTTTTTTTAATGCCAAACTCTGCTTCTGCAAATAAATGAGCGTCGTGGTTGCGGTTGTTATGCGTTCGTAACTGGCCGCATTCATTGAATACGCTTGGACGACTGGGTCATCTGACTGCTAAGGGCTATGAGTCTCTGGAACAGATTACTCAATTGTGATGCTCCAATATCATGGGCCGAAGCGATGTAGAAAACTGATCCCTTGACCCGAGCGAGAATCATTTGACAAGGCCCCATGTTGCCTTCGTACACAACCGCCTGACCAAGACCTGCAAAATGTGATTTACCAAATATTCCAAGCCCAAGCAAGTTGTCGTTGTGCTCTTTTGATCTCGAACCGTCGGGTGCGTACCATTGAGTCATTATCTTCCATTCAGGCTGTGAAGCGACGTACGCAAACGCTCGCATGGCGTCAGTCGCGGTCCCAATGAATCCACCAGCATAACCGGGGCCACTCCAGTGGTAGGGCCACGGCTGTAGATAGCCGCGTGGATAGCTTCCCTTCCCGTCATCGAGCCGAAGGGAGGGCGCGTACGGTCCGAAATATTGACGCATCAGCTGTACAACAGTCTTGCCCGTGTATCGCTCGAGGATGAGACCGACAATGTTGAAGTTCGTATTGGAATACTCGAAGCCAGTACCGGGTTCAAAGAGCAACGCTTGATTTCGGTATGCACGGTCAATGGAGTTCATAGGAGTGATTGTAGAGTCTGGGTGCATGGGCACCAATGGGACGTAGTCGCGTATTCCGCTGGAGTTCAAGAGCAA
>CAYGXH010000141.1:0-7445 GCA_964353675.1 uncultured Chlorobiaceae bacterium | reverse complement strand
GATCCATTCCCGATCGGGCAACCTCGCGTTCATAGTCACGATGCTGGCTCTTGTAGGTTTTGCCGTGTTGCGTGTTGCTCAGGGTAAACTCGCAGAAGAATTGTATGAAATTATTTTTATTGGTCTATCTGCCAGAGCTCTGACTGGTTTGGCGATGGTGGGAGATTACCGCAAAGCAGGCGTAATCATCATCAGTGCGGTAGGTGTTTTCTCTGCAATATTTATTAGCGTTGAAGCTGGATTCTCCCTTTATTCGTTAATAGGAGTAGGTTTTGGATTACTCATTATTGGTGTCGGGCAGATTGCCAGAAAGATACCACGAATCATCGCTATGTTGTTGGCTGTGGTCGTGTTGGGAATTATCATTTTCGGAAAGCTTTATGAGTTCGAAAGGATCCAGACTGGATTGTGGTTATTTTTTGTTGTTCCGTTGGCGACATCTTCACTTTGCCTTTTCCTCGGAAGTGGAAAAAAGGAGGATGCGGTATCGGGAAGAATGAGATCAATCGCATTTGGATCATTGGGCGCTGGCGTTGCTCTTGTGTTTGCGCTTTTGATTCTTTTTGGAGGAAAGCAAGAACCCCCCGGTGAATCGAGAGTGTTGACAAAAGGGGAGGTGAAAGAGATTCAGGGAATTCCGTGCGAGGGTATGGTAACATATCATAAGGATGGAAAGCTTGAGTCGTGTATTCTTGCCAGGGATGATACATTGTCGGGACAAATAATTCCAGCAGGGAGCGGTATAACGCTGACACCGGAGGGAGCATTAGACCGCTGTTCACTTCCGCGGGATACATATATACAAGGTCATTTATGCAAGGGTGAAGGTCCGCGCAGTTGGAATACCTGCTTTTATCCGAATGGGAATCTGAAATTAATCTGGCTGTGGCAAGATGAAGTTATCCAGGGTATTCCATGTAAAGGAGCGAGTTTCTTCGCGGATGTTTTCGGTGGTGGTGTCGGCGTGTTTTTCCATGAAAATGGTAAACTCAAACGATGCAAGTTGGCAAAGGACATCACAATTGAGGGTCGTACATTTAAAAAAGGTGATAATGTCGACTTCGATCAAGATGGACTTTTGATTATATCTCAATAGTAATTATGTCTAGGGGAAAGTATGTATTTGACAAAATATTTCAATCAATATAATTAACTTATTTGTCCAATAAATGAATATAGGAAGGAGTTAATATGACCTTCAACAAATTGTATTTGGTCATCCCAGTAATTTGTATGGCGCTTTTTTGCATGGTGCTCTTTGGAACAGAGGAAATGAACGCACAAACGACTCAAAAAATTGGCACGTTCGATTCGAGAGCAGTTGCCATAGCGTACTATAATTCGAAGGATTTTAAGAATACTATCGAATCTTCTATGTTGGATATGAAAACTGCGAAGGAAAAAGGGGATAAAAAAGCCATTGCGAAAATCGAGCGAGAAAATTCGCTTCGACAAGCGATGATGCATGAACAGGGATTCGGTAGAGGTTCGATCAATAATATCATCGATTTGGTTAAAGATAAGATCGCCGTGCTGGCAAAGAATGAAAATCTGACGACAATTGTTTCAAAGTGGGAAGTAGTTTATAGCGGTGCGGATGTCAAATTGGTAGATATTACTGAGAAGATTGTCGACTTATTCGAGCCAAATGAAAGGATGAAACAGATGACAAAAGAGGTACTGAAGTCGGAACCAGTAAAGGATGCGTATCTGATTGAAGATTGAATGAGAGAAAATGAAAGATCCCAACTAGGATCTAACCAATCGGGTTCTTTCTGTAGTCATTGTAGCGGGGGCCCGATACATAAACTACAGAAAGCTTGATATTGAAAGGATTTTGAGAGTTAATATTCATCTAAAACAATCATAAATCACTGTTTTCTTGTGATGTTACTGTTTTCTTGTGATTTATTATTGTTGCTAATACTGTTTAATATTCTTACCTTCATCGGATAGGGCCAACCTTCCTATGAAAATAAGGTAATAAACTATTTCGAGAGAGGGATATGCAATGAAAAAGTTGTCATTAATCTTAGGAATTATTCTGTACTCTTCATATTTGATGTTTGGAGCAGTGCTGAAAAATATTCCACAGACTGTTATTCAACCAAATGGCAATATACTTCATTGTTTTGCCAGCGGTGATGAATATTATAATTGGCTACATGATAAGGATGGGTACACAATTCTTCAGGATCCGGTTACAGGGTATTATGTCTATGCCGTGTTAATCAAAGGTGAACTTGTCGCCTCCGGTTATGTACCAGATCACGATGATCCAAAACTTGTTGGCTTAACCCGGGGAGTCAACATTTCCCCTAATAAGCAAGTGCAGAAAAGGATATCATCTAGCATTGTACCAGGTAGAGTGGTGGGAGCTCCTCGCACCGGTGTTTTGAACAACATCGTAATATTTATTCGCTTCTCAGATCAGTCGGAGTTTGCCGATCCGGCGGCTCTCTATGATACTATGTGTAATGCAACTGCACCGAACGCTAGCTCGATGCGCCAATATTATAATGAAGTATCTTATGGAGCTCTTTCTATTACAACACATTTTTATCCTATCCCGATTGGATCCAATGTTGCATCATATCAGGATATGCAACCACGATCATATTACATGCCTTATAATGCAGTTACGAATCCGTTAGGTTACCAGGATGAGCAGAGGACTGATCGTGAACATACCTTATTGGAAAATGCCGTCAACAGCATAACGAGCCAGATTCCCGCAGACCTTAACGTTGATGGGGACTCCGACGGTTATGTAGATAACGTTTGTTTCATAATTGAAGGGGAACCGACTGCCTGGTCGAGCCTACTTTGGCCACACATGTGGAGCTTATACACAAAGACTGTTTACATAAATGGCAAACTGGTTATGAATTTTAATTTACAAATGCAGACATTGCTTCCTACTCGTGGTGTCGGCGTTCTTTGTCACGAAATGTTCCATACTCTCGGTGCACCTGATCTGTATCACTACTCCATGGATGGTCTGGAGCCAGTCTCTCAATGGGACATCATGGAGCAAGATCTTAATCCTCCCCAACATATGGGCGCATATATGAAATGGCAATATGGATCATGGATTAGTTCAATCCCTGAAATTACATCGAGCGGAAATTATTCGCTTCGGCCATTGAAGCATTTGACCAACAACTGCTATAAAATCGCTTCACCATTTTCAACAAGTCAATACTTCGTGTTAGAGTACCGGAAGCAAGAAGGAACCTTCGAATCGTCTTTGCCAGCAGAGGGATTGCTAGTATATCGCATCAATACCTATCGCATAGGAAATGCAAATGGACCACCGGATGAAGTGTACATTTACCGTCCTGATGGTACGCGATCAGTTAACGGTGATCCGCTTCGTGCTCCGCTCTCTCCAAATATTGCGAGAACCGCAATTTCTGATTGGACGAATCCCTCTTCATTTCTTGCTGATGGTAGTCCTGGTGGATTGAATGTCTCACAAGTCGCTTTATGGGGCGATTCAATTTCTTTCACTGTCACAATATCTTCCACACCAACATGGAGTGGTGATGTTTTAATCTGGGATCCTGATTTAACACCTTCAAGTGGACCAGCGGTACGATCGTTGCTGGAAAACATGGGGATGTCGGTAGATTATACAACAGTTCTTTCCGACGTACCTGATTTAAGTATTTATAAAGCCATTTTCGTTTTCCTAGGAATTTCACCCAACAATTATGTTCTCACTGAACCAGAAGCGACACGTTTTACTTCGTATCTTTTAGGAGATGGGAAATTGTATTTGGAGGGTGGTGATACATGGGCTCACGACCCACAAACTTCTCTCCATTCATATTTTGCAATAACTGGAATAAATGATGGAGAATCGGATTTAAACCAGGTATTAGGGAATAGTTCAACATTCACAAGTGGTTTGAGTTTCGCATATTCTGGAGAAAACAACAGCATCGATAGACTCTCCGAAAATAGTAGTGCTATTGATATATTCCATAATCCCAGCATGGGATACAAAATTGGTATTGCGTATGATCAAGGAAGTTATAAAACGATTGGAACGTCATTTGAGTTAGGTGGTTTGATTAGCGGTCTTTCGCCCAATACAAGAATGGATTTAATGTCGAAAATTCTTATTTTCTTCGGAATTCCTTTTATTACTCCAAAGTACCCTCCACAAAGTTTGGTAGCGCTCGACTCTTTCGATGGTTCGGTATTTTTGCATTGGTCGTTTCCATGGATGACAGCACCACAAGCTGTGCCGAAGGGCGCTGATGATCCTATATCATTGACTGAGGGCCCAGACGGAAGAAAATATAATGTTGCTGGAATGAAACAGCCATCAACAATTAGCAAGTCAGATTTTACATCAAACCTTTATTTATACAATATTTACCGTGATTCTGTGGGTGATGGATCATACATAAATATTGCGTCAAACCTAACAGGGAATTCATACATCGATACTGGTCTTACGAACGGAATAAAATATTACTACACTCTTACATCGACGAACGATTCCGGGGAAAGTTGTTTCTCTCCAAAGGAAATTGGATATCCGAGGCATTTACCCGGAGCTGGATCAATCAGAAGTGCAATCTGGAGTGTATCGCCAGGACCATTTCCATATGGAATAGCGGTAATTGGTGATACAATGTGCGTTGCAGAGTATAACGATTCAATAATATATTTAATTCGCAAAAGTACTGGAGAAATGATTGGATCGTTTAATGCACCGGGAAAGCCAACTGGATTAGCGTGGGATGGCTCTGCACTTTGGATGGTAACCTCGCGCTGGGGCTGGAGCTGGTTTGGGTGGATGGCACAATTTTACCGAATCGATCTTACAGGAAAGATTCTTCAAACCTTTGACCTCCCTATTAGTGATGTAAATCCATACGTTAGCGGGATCGCTTACGAAAATGGTCATGTTTGGATAGTCGAAAGAAATAATAATAGACTTTGTAAATACGATGCGATTACAGGTGATTTACTTAAAACGGTACCTGAACCTGAAACCGTTCAGAACATGATGGGTTTGGGTCCGAGAGGTTTGGCGTATGATCCGATTGCGAACACCCTTGTTCACGTGATAACCGATTTCAATTCAACACCGCAGAAAAACTACGTATACGAATTTGATTTGTTCACGGAGACATTTACAGAACGGCAATTCCAATTTGACCGACTGTACAATTCCAGACAAGATATCTTCACTTCAAACTGCCGAGGAATTGCATACGATTCAGAGCGCAATACGTATTGGATAAGTGATGTTGACGATGGAATTATATACGAGGTTGCTCCATTTGATGTTACCAGGCTAATAGTGTCATATAATGAAAATTGGAATATGGTCTCGGTACCATTGCTTGTCCAAGATTATAGGGTGGCATCGACCTATCCGACAGCAATTTCATCAGCATTTACATATCAGGGTTCATACGATCAAATTGATACACTTCAAAAAGGTGCCGGTTTTTGGGTAAAATTTAATTCACCCCAGCCAAAAGAATATGATGGGACACCAATAACGTGTGATACTATTGAAGTCAATGACAAATGGAATATAATTGGTTCTATTAGCATACCTGTGGTGGTATCAGGTATCTCGTCTATACCGGGTGGCATAATCACGTCACAATTTTTAAAGTACTCAAGTGAATATTTACAATCAGATACCATATGGCCGGGACAAGCATATTGGATTAAAGTTGATCAAAAAGGTTCGCTGATACTATCATCGAACAGGATGATGAACATGGCAGCAAGGATAAAAATAGTTCCAACATCCGAAATGCCGCCACCTCCTCCAGATGAGCTTGTTTCAGTAGTCCAAGAAATACCAAAAGAATATGCACTTGAACAGGCATATCCAAATCCGTTTAATCCAACTACGACGATAAAATATCAGTTACCGATAGATAGTCGAGTCTTGATGAAGGTCTACAACACACTTGGTCAAGTTGTCTCTGTACTAAAGGATGAAGTACAACCGGCAGGATTTATGTCGGTTACATGGGATGCAACTACATTCGCATCTGGTATATATTTCTACCGTCTCGAAGCAACCAGCGTTTCCGATCCAAGTAAGACATTCTCACAGGTTAAAAAAATGATTTTACTACGCTGATTATTCGTCCAAATAAAATATATCAGATGTTGCCCATTATAGAATTATTATGTATATTCTTAGTGAATCGCTAAGTAAAAGCATAATAAATCTTTTTAAACAAATACGTGAAAAGACGGACATTATCGGGAAATGAGGCAAAACTGGTTTTACAGCTCGAATGGAAGAACGAGTGGTTCCTTGATATCGCTACCATACAAAAGCTGCTGAAATCTTCGAAGAGTTACGCCTATTATATCGCACACTCTCTTATCAAGAAAGGTTGGCTTGAACCCGTCGGGGGCGGTCGTTATCTCCTTATCGATGCAAAACGTGGCTACAATAAACTCGCACCGAGAATGTCCCCGTATGTTATCACGAGGACGTTGAGCCAACCGTACTACATAGCCTTTCTCTCGGCTGCTCATTATCATCACCTGACAACACAACTTCCTCATGTTTTTCAGATTGCTCTCCAGCGTCAACGCCGGCAGTTCCGGTTCAAAAACGTTCTCGTACGGTTCATCACAATGAACAAGAAGAAATTCTTCGGTTATGAAAAAGCAAAAATCGAGAATGAAATGGTTATTGTCTCGGATCTGGAAAAAACATTGTTGGATTCTCTTGACCGCCCCAATCTCGTTGGAGGAATCGAAACAGTTGCACGCTTCATAGTAGTAGCAGCTCCACGAGTCAATTTCGATCATCTTCTCATTTATTTAAATAAATTTGATAATCATGCGCTTGCAGGTCGTTTGGGTTATTTATTGGAAATATTAAAAGTGGTAAAAACTCCCTCGAAGATAACCAGACAGCTAGTAAAATATGTTGGCCGTGATAAGACTCCACTGGGGGAAGTACGTCGTTGGGGGAAACGGGGTACACTTAATACAAAATGGAACGTTATAGAAAATGTACCAGTCGAAAACCTACTTTCTGAGGTGGAAATCCGTTAGATGATAGAAGAAAAGTTCGTAGATCTCTACGCCGCTAATTCCAAAGTTCCAGTCACCATTGCACGTCAGGAAATTGTCCTAACGTATGTCTTGGCATTATTACACGAAAAAGATCTGCTTAATCATTTAGCATTTAAGGGTGGCACATGCCTTCGGAAAGTGTTCTTCGGTAATCAATACCGTTTTTCTGAGGATCTTGATTTTACCGGACTGGAAAAAACAAAATCCAGTACAGTGCTCGATGAAATAAGAGAAGCATTTTCCGCACCTTACTATGAGATTTCATTCCAGGAAGTTAAGGGTTCCGCCCGAACAACCGGAGGAGGAGCGTCGGTAGGTATTCAATTCGAATACCGGACACCGGCAGGGACAGGAGCATTCGC
>CAYGXH010000140.1:0-7448 GCA_964353675.1 uncultured Chlorobiaceae bacterium | reverse complement strand
ATACTGCCGGCTTTACCCCGACATCGTTCCCGAACAGCATGACGAATGATTTCGCCAACAGCCACATCTCCGTGGATTCATTCTCGCCGCGCGGTCCCAGGATGACGGCGAAAATTGTCATCGGCGACGATGTTGTGCGACCGCTAACCGGATTTCCTAAAAACGTAGGATACCGTTTCGGCTCCAATTCCCTAACGATTCAGGATGAATCAGACATAATTCTTATAAATACCGGGAACCAGACACTAGGTTCAGAAATATTCGAAAAATCCCGGATTTACGCCTGGAATTTCTATGGTAAGCCGATCTTCGAAACGGCGGATTCTTCCGGTGTGGTATATGAATCGGAACATACCGCCGATATGTTCGCGGGTTCGATTGCCTCCGATAAATTAGACGGTGATGAAATCCCGGATATAACGATCGGAACGGAAATCGCCGAATCGGGTAATCAGCAATTCATCAATACTGTGAAGGGATGGGGACTGAGGGATGGAGACGCCGATCACATTATTGATCAGCTCTTCATCGGCACGGTGAGCGAGAAAATCACTACATCTCCCGTCATCTCAGATATGCTGATTGCGTACGGTGCAACGCACGGTACGGTATACTTTTTCAACCGCCAGGGTCAGTTCCTTGATTCACTTGTAACCGGAGACGAGGATACATCCTCTATTACCGGTCTGAGCCTCTTCGAAAATCCTGGTACCTTCTTAACCACATCTGAATATGGTATCATCACCAAAATCCAGCGAAACGGACCGTCTCTGTTTGAGGTAAAATCCTTTGCGATCGGGAAGAGGTTAATAAACGGACCGGCTTCCGGAGTTATTTCCACAACGGCAGGCAAGGGAATTGTCGTTGTTTCCGAGGATGGCTTCGTATATCATTTTGATTCTCAATTGAATATTTCAAGCGGTTTTCCTGTTTCTCTTTCCGGCGAAGGTTCAACATCGCTTGCACTCGCAGACATAGACGGGGATGGATCGAGGGATATTGTTGTATTTAGCGGGAATAAAATTTATGCCATAAATCATGCGGGGTCAATGCTCGACAATTTTCCGATTCAGATTTCAACGGAGAATCGGCTTCTCTCGTCGCCTATAGTTGCGGATCTTGACGGTAACGGCAAAGAGGAAATTGTCGCCATCACTCAGGAAGGGCTTTTGTTCGCATACGATCGGGGCGGGAGAATACTTGACGGATTTCCCATCCTGTCCGGAGTAAATAATGGTTCAACTCCTGCGGTATTCTATATGAACAGCGCTTGCAACAGTTGCGTCGACATCGGTTTAGCTGTTGCGTCTGATGATGGATACGTTTACGCATGGAGAACCGGAATTCTAGTAATGGAATTGATGTCTCCTCCCGTAATGTCCTGGCCGCAATATCTGCGGGATGCGCGTAAGACCAGCTTGATTGAGACATTAATCTCCGGCGTCCCCCGCAGCGAGGAATTCTTCCCGTCATCGCTTGCTTACAATTGGCCGAACCCGGTCAGCGTCGATCAGGGATTTATAACATTTATACGGTATTACGTCCGGGAAGCTGCCAGAGTACACATAAAGATATTCGACGCATCAGGAGACATGATAACGGAATTTGATGCTCCCGGAATAGGCGGCATCGAAAATGAAGTGCCGTGGAATGTGACCGATATCAGCAGCGGAATATATTTTGCACACGTTGAGGCATCGGGTCTTAACGGGGGAGACGGATCTGCGATAATAAAGATTGCAGTTGTCAAGTGAGAAAAAAGTGCGCTGGGTTTTCCTCTTTCTCTGTGTTGCCGCGTTTTCATGCCGCGAAATCGAACCCTATTACGATTCGCAGAATATACGGGGTTACCGGGTGGATGGAATTTTGACAACAGCAAACGGCATCCCTGTCGAAGGCGCAACGGTTGAACTTTACTACTACTACCGATACAACAGCGACCGCCCTGTTGATTCCGTGCAGGCAATTGTTACGGATTCTTCTCAAATGATCGACATCGGTGCGTATACGACAGATTATAAATTTTTAAGGACGCTCTACTTCGGCCGTGCAGGTATGACGGGTCCCCTTCCACATTACGAATGGGATGGAAAAGACTGGCGCGGCGAATACGTTTCGAGCGGCAAATACCTCATCCGCTATGTCATCGACTCCACGGTCATTAAGTATTCCACCGAGATCCTGGATGGTCAGGTGTCGGCTGTGACGGATCGACAGGGGATGTTCTCCATCCTCAGTGAAAATTTACCTGTCGGTGAGTTATTTGACGTCTATTTCCTGAACGGCCAATTTTATGCCTCATACCAGGTTGAAGAGCGCATCGCACTCGTTTTTGTGCACCGTAACAGGCGCTCCGAATTCCTGCCTCTTGATATCCATAAAGATATAATCACAACCGGAGCCTTCACGCTGTGAGAAATTCTTTGTATCGGTTAATGGTTCTCTCTGCCGCCTTCACTTTTACTGTTTACGCGCAGGAGGATCACTTCCACCCTGAGCTGGAATGGAAGACAATACAGACAAAACATTTCTATGTTCATTACCATGAAGGCGCAGAGCGGACTGCGAAAGTCACTGCAAAAATTGCTGAGGAGGTTTACGGTCCGGTCACCTCATTCTATAATCATGAGCCGGACGAGAGGGTAAATTTTGTCATTAAGGATTACGATGATTTTTCCAATGGCGCAACCTACTTTTTTGATAATAAGATCGAGATTTGGTCGTCAGCACTCGATTTTGATTTAAGGGGAACACACAACTGGCTGAGAAATGTAATCACGCATGAATTCACACACCTCATACAGATCCAGACATCCCTTAAATTCGGGCGAACCGTACCCGCATTCTACATCCAGTGGCTCCAGTATGAGTCCGAGCGGCGCACCGATGTACTCTACGGATATCCCAACGGTATCATCTCGTATCCCGTATCGGGTTTCACCGTTCCTATGTGGTTTGCGGAGGGAGTGGCACAGTATAACCGAAAAGAATTAGGCTATGAGTCATGGGACGCCCACCGCGATATGATTTTACGGATGTACATCCTCGATTCCTGCATGATGAGCTGGAATGATATGGGTGTATTCGGGAAGACTAGTCTCGGAAACGAGTCTGTCTACAATGCAGGCTATGCGCTTGTCCGCTACATCGCGGCAACTTACGGTGAGGATAAACTTCGCGAGATCTCCCGCGCTCTCTCGTCCGTTACGACATTTACTATTGATGCCGCGGTTGAAAAAGCTCTCGGGAAAAAAGGAGAAGATCTCTATGTAGAATGGCTCGCGTTCCTCGCAAGCGATTACGGTAAGCGGATCGCACCCGTCAAGGAAAATCCCGTTGCAGGGACGCTGATAGCGGATGTTGGATTTGGAAACCTCTACCCTGCATTTTCTCCCGATGGGAATAAGGTCGCATACATCAGCAACAAGGAGGGAGATTACTTCTCGCCTTCGTCTATATATCTGTACGACATCGCGACGAAGAAAGAACAGAATCTCGTGAAAGGCGTGCGGTCAAAATTTTCATGGTCGCCCGATGGGAAGAAAATATACTACTCTAAGTTGAGCCGCAGCAATCCGCACTGGTCAAATTACTTCGATGTATGGGTTTACGATATTGTAAAGGATAAGAAGAAGAGATTAACAGAAGGCCTCCGCGCCTATGCGCCTTCGGTTTCGCCTGACGGGTCGTCAATTGCTTTTATCAGCGGCAGTGACGGTACGGGCAATCTTTTCAAAATAGGATCCGACGGAAGCGGAATTCAGCAGCTGACGTTTTTCAGGGAAGGGGAGCAGCTCTTCAATCCTTCATGGTCGCCCGATGGCTCTTCCATAATCTTCGATTATTCAGTAAGAGACGGCAGAGATATTGCAGTGATTCCTGCGCAGGGCGGTGAACTCACATTTCTGATACATTCACCCCTGGATGAACGAAATCCGGTTTACTCTGCCGACGGTAAACGGATCGTTTACTCTTCAAACGAGAATGGGATTTTTAATATCTATGCATACGATCTGACGACAAAAGAAATCCGCCAGATCACGAATGTACTTGGCGGCGCGTTCATGCCGACCGTCAATGCACAGGAACAGATCGTATTTTCAACCTATACATCGACCGGATATAAAGTAGCCCTGCTTGACGCCGGCGATAGGAAAACTATTGCCGGTTCCTACAGTCCCCCCGCAGAACCTGAACACGCACCGGCAGATTCGTCGGATGCATCCTCAAAGTCTGAATGGCTCTCGCTCCGGAACTACGATGATAGGAATATGCCCGATTTTAAGATCAGCGGATATAAAAATATCGCATCCGATATCAGCATCATTCCGTTTCTCCGCGTCGATAATTATAATCCGAGAGATAAAGGAATAGATAAGCTGAAGTTCGGGGTGTACGCATATACCAACGATATGCTCGACCGCTACGGTATCTTTGCCGGTGTATCGATCAATAAACAACTGGAGCGCGATATTTTTGCAACATTTGACTACCGTGGAAAGATTCCCGGATTGTTTAACCTCGGTCTTGAGCCTACTGTGGCTATCGAGGGATATAACATAACGCGCACAACGAACGCTTCAATTTCTCTCCCCCTCGATACACTAGGGGTCGAGGTTACATATAATTTGCTGGAATTCGATTTCGTACTCAGGCACAAATTTCTTCTCGAACAGCTTAATCTGGAATTACGATATGCTCATAGCCGGTACACTGCCCAGATAGGATCGTTCACGCTCCCCGAAGACGGAATACTCATTCCGGCTTTCAGCGAACTATACCTGATCGGAAATAACCTCTCCGCAACATGGAACTACGATGCAATACTTCCTTCGCGGACGATGGATATCAATCCGGTGGGTATGAAAATCCGTCTTAAATATGAGTATGAATTCAATAAGTTCAATCCTACCGGAGAGTATGATATAAAAAACGGGGTACTTGTGGCACGGTATCAGGACCTGAAATTCCACCGTATGGATGTACGTTGGCGCGAGTATATGAAACTGCCCGGATGGAAACATACGCTGACGGCAACGGCAAGAGGGGGTACGATCTTCGGACCGCCGGTAGATAACTTTTTTAATTACTACATCGGCGGACTTGCGGGTATGAAGGGATATTCATTCTATTCGCTCGGAGGTAATGAATTTGCAACGGCAAATCTCACGTATCGGTTTCCCGTGCTGGAAGATATCAACCTCAGGTTCTTTCACATGATATTCGATCATGTCTACGGAGCCGTTTATAGCGATGTAGGAACCGCATGGACCGGCGGTGCGATCCGGCATCAGAAATTCAAGCGGGATGCCGGACTAGAACTGCGCCTGGAGGCAACGTCGTACTATGCTTTTCCGACGAGGATATTTATCAGCGGTACATACGGTTTTGATACATTTGATTACTTTATCGATAATATAAAAAATCCCGTTACGTACGGTAAGGAATGGAATTTTCATTTCGGTGTGATGTTCGGATTTGACTTTGATTAATTTCAGGAATTCTGCTGTATGACAAAAAATATCATGTTCGTTCTGCTGGTTCTGGCTGCACTAAACAGTGCCCGATCAGGAGAAAAATCTTCCCTCCACATCACGGGTAACCGCTCAGTTGATTTTTTCGGAATTCCCAAATCATACGCGATGCCCCCGGCTCAAACTGCGTACTTCAGTGTACGCGATGCATTTCCGCAGGCGAACCGCACAGAGAAATCACCGTGGCTTGCCGGTCTCCTCTCGGCTGCCGTTCCCGGCGCAGGTGAATTTTATTCCGGCAGTTACATTAAGGCGGGCGTTTTTTTCGGAATTGAAGTTGCCTCATGGGTAATATCCTCCACTTATAACAGGAAAGGCGATAAGCAAACAGCTTTTTATAAAGCATATGCGGATGAACACTACAGTCCAATTCGCTATGCTCAGTGGTTATATAAATATATCGGCGATATTAATTCTAATGTTCATATATCGAAATCTGACCTTTTCAATGCGAAGTATGATTCCACCGGCGGTGCTCCTTTTTCTTATTTGAATTGGCGTTATTTGAACGGTAAGGAATATGAAATCGGCGATGGATTCACTCACCGTCTGCCAGTTTACGGCGAACAGCAGTATTACGAATTAATCGGCAAGTATAAGCAGTTCAGCAAGGGGTGGGATGACGAACCGGATGAGCTTGATCATACGACTCCGGAAGAGCGTTATTATTATTACGCGGAACAATTCAACCTTGCCGATAAATACTACAATATTGCCAGCTCGTTCGTTGCTGTTGCAGTCGCAAACCACATACTCAGCGCTCTCGATGCGGCCTGGTCGGCATCACGCTACAATAAAGCCCTGCATGCAGAGGTAAATATACGGATACAGCCGTCGCCGTTCGGTTTCATCCCGACGGCTCAGGCAACTCTGCTCTACACGTTTTAAGGAAAGAGCGCCGGAGGAACTCCCGCCCCCATTGTTATTTCGGAACCCGCCAGAGAATAAAAAATCCTGAAAGTAAAAAGAGGATATTAGCCAGCCACGCGGTCAGCAGGGGATCAAGATCTCCGTTATAACCGAATGCCTGACTAACGTGAAGAAATATCATATAGAGGAATGAAATGCCGATAGCAATTCCAAACTCCACGCCCAAACCGCTGCGGCGTTTTACCGACGAGAATGGAATTCCGAACAGAACGACGATGATACTTGCGAAAGGGAATGCGGTCTTTCCGTAGTAATCCACCAGCCAACGCGACACATCATGACCCGCCCGCTGCTGGTTGTGTATGAACTCTCCCAGGTCTGTGTAATTCATCTCTTCGGGTTTTTCCTGTTTCTTCCGGATATCGTCGGGAGTGAAATTTAGCGCCCCAATGGCATGCGATATGAAGGGTGTTATCACCTCCCCCGAAGCCGGGAACTGCCGCTCAGTTCCGTTAAATAGCTTCCATGATTTGGTTTCCGGTACCCATCGCATCTCCTGTGCATCATAACGCCCGAGCATCTTCGTCTGATCGTTCGGATCAAAATCCTGAATACTGACCTGTATGGCAACATTACGGGTATCATCGAACATTCCGATGGAAAGTATTCTCGTTTTTGTATCCTGTATGAAGATGTTGTTTTTTGAGATGAATTGTATGTCCTTCTGGAAGTATTGACGGGCAATCTGTAGTTTTTTCTTATTGGCGTACGGTACTACCCAGCCGTTGAAGTACACTGAAACCGCACTGACGAGGAATGAAAAAACCATGATAGGAACCATGAAGCGGTAAAGACTGATGCCACTAGACTTCAGTGCCGTCAGTTCGTTGAATGTGGATAACCTGCCCGTTGTGAAGAGCGCAGAAAGAAGCATCGCGACGGGCGTCATAAGCTTCATGATCTCAGGGATGAAATAAAAATAGTATGATGCAATCATCAGTATTGTAGCGTGACGATCGAGGAAGTCGTCGAGGTTGTCCATCA
>CAYGXH010000139.1:0-7473 GCA_964353675.1 uncultured Chlorobiaceae bacterium | reverse complement strand
TCTCTCCGCACAAGTTCTTTTAGTATCTTGAAATTAATTTTCGCGTCGTTTTTTGGTTCGTTCTCCTTCCCTAAAGAAAGAACCGTAACATCAGCTCCCCTGTTGTAGAGGTGCCGTGCGGCCACATATCCGTCACCGCCGTTATTCCCCTTTCCGCAGATAATGAGAACAGACGCATTCTGCAATCGACCAAATTGACGTTCCATTATTTCCACCACGCAACGCCCTGCGTTCTCCATCAGAACGATGCCGGGAATCTTCAGTTTTTCGATCGCATAACGATCTCTAGCCTGCATTTCTTCAGATGTGACAACCTGTTCCACGGCTCTTAAAATGCTGTGATGATGGATAGGAGTGAACTAGGATAGACACCCAGTTCAACGACCGCGAGAATACATAATATGATAACTGCGTAACTCGCGAGAGAAATTCTAACGGGAAATTGCCCTTCTCCCGCCCGAAAATACATAACCACAACCAAACGCAGGTAATAGTAGACTGAAACAGCGCTCATAAGAACACCGAGAATGGCTAGCCATGTAAGACCTGCATCGATGGCAGCAACGAATACATAGTATTTTCCAAAAAATCCGGCGAACGGCGGTATACCTGCAAGAGAAAATAAAAATATTGACATGGAAGCGGCAAGTACGGGATGCCGGAATCCCAATCCGGAATAATCGTCGTATAAAAGATTTTTTTCATCTCTTTCCATGAGCGAAAGGATTCCGAATGCTCCAAGATTCATAAAGGTGTAACTGAACAGATAAAAGATGACACCGCTCTTACCCAGCTGATTATTTGCAGCGATGCCGACGAGCATATACCCTGCATGCGCTATACTGGAATATGCGAGCATCCGTTTAAGGTTCGTTTGCGATATTGCTATGATGTTTCCTACGATCATCGACAGAGAAGATACAATCACAATCATTTTCGTAACACCATCACCGAGTGATTTATCAGACGTTAGAAAAACGATGATGATAGCCGCAAATGCCGCTGCTTTGCCTCCGGTCGACATGAATCCTGAAACCGGTGTCGGCGCTCCCTGGTACACGTCCGGTATCCACATGTGGAAAGGGACGCCACCGACTTTAAAAGCAAGTCCGATAAAAAGTAAACCGATCCCAATCCAAAAAAACGGAGATGCTGAGATTATTCCATAATTATGAATGAGGAACGATATTTTTGTAGAACCCGATGCGCCGTAGATGAGCGCAATTCCGTACAGAAGAAATCCGGTTGCAAAAGCACCCAGAAGAAAATATTTCAATGCTGATTCGTTAGAGAGGGCTCGCTTTCTCATATAACCTGCCAGGACATAGAGGCATATCGACATCAGCTCCAGACCGAGAAATATGATGATAAGATCCGCGGCGGTTGCCATCAGCACCATTCCTATGGTCGAAAAGAGTATGAGGAGGTAGAATTCACCAAAATGAGACCCCTCTCTCTCAAGATAATCTCGCGCCAGAACGATTGTTCCTAAAGCTGAAATACTAAACATTACGGCAAATATACTCCCCATCCCGCCGACGTTAATCATCTGCTGGAGTGTTGTACCTGAGAGGTTTACCGTTGCAAATGAAGCGATTATGCTCACAACCAATCCGCAGAGACTGAGCCAATAACTTATCCTTTCACTCGTTTTTACGATTGCTTCAATCGACATGACGAGCAGGGATGTTACAGTTAACGCCAGAAGAGGCGTAAGCGCAAAGGTGTCGAATTCGCCGGGAGTCATTAAAAAGTTTCTGGTTATATTAAAAACATACTAAATTAGACATTTTCTTATCAATAATCAATGTGCCCATTTTAGTCACTACCCTCGGAAAAAGAGTATCCATACAAGGATGAACAGCGGAAGGAGGATAGGCAGCGAATACTTATAAATATATTCGCCGAAGCTCGGGGTTTTACAGCCAAAGTTTTCCGAAATCGATTTTACCATGAAGTTTGGCCCATTCCCGATGTAAGTCATTGCACCGAAAAATACGGCAGCAATAGATATCGCTTTGAGGTAACCGCTGTGGTTTCCGATAAGGTATGACACCTGAATCTGAGACATCGTTACAGATCCGCTGTTTACCTGATCTGGATAATAGTTCATAAGCACTGCAATCGTCTTTTGAACGGAATCGGCATTATCACCCGTAAATGACGTTAGTTCATTTCCACCCGCGGCTATCAGCTGCTGAATGTGTTGAATCGTTTCCTGAGAAATGCATAATCCGAATGCGGCGCTTAGAAAGTTGAGATAAGTCGGCGCATTATCCAACACGCCCGATAGGATACCAGCGCTCCAATAAAACTGTCCCGGAGTTGTTATTCCGATTTTCACCGAGTTCAGTTCAAGCCAGTCGAGAGCGGGAACCATCGTTGCAAAAATACCTAAAAATAAAATCGCAACTTCTTTTATGGGAATAAACGTAAATTCATTCTTGCGGTGGATTTCCGGTCTCGTTATTGTGTAGGAAGCGATCGCTGATACGATCATGATAACTTCCCTCAGGAACGGCGGCCTTTGTATAAACACAGCAAGTAATATAATTCCGACGAAAAAAATATTTGTCAATCCTTTTACTTCTGCCTTCTCGTCGAACTCTTCCGGAACGAGGGGCTTTTCCCTTTTTTCATACCGTTTGAAACTGCGGTAATCCATTACAAAAAATATTATAAGAACCATCGCAATAACGAGCAGCCAAATATGCCAGACAGAAAAAAGTACCCAAAAAAAAGGAACACCCTTTAGATAACCGAGGAACAACGGCGGATCACCGATCGGTGTCAATGCCCCGCCGATATTACTGACGATAAAAATGAATATTATTATATGAAAGGGACGAAGCCTGTAACGATTAACCCGCAAATAGGGACGTATCAGTATCATTGAAGCGCCGGTTGTTCCGATGAAATTTGCTAATATTGCTCCGACGCCAAGAAGAGTCACATTCGAAATCGGTTTTGATTTGCCTTTAATGCGGATATATATCCCGCCGGCGACGACATAGAGTGAACCGATCAGAACTATAAAACTCAGGTATTCAAGCCCCGAATGGAGCATCCGAGACGGATTGGTGAGGATAAATAGGTAATAAACGACCGTAATTGCCCCTAAACCGTAGGATACATAGGGATAATACTTCTCCCACCAATGACGGTCTATAAGCGGTATAATCGCAATTGAGAGTAAAATAAGTAGAAACGGAGCAATCATCCACGGCGAAACCGGAATAACCTCATAATCCGCATTTCCGGAGGCGGTTCCAGTTGATATAATCAATAAAAAAAGCAGGGATACTACGTGCTTTTTATGTAGAAAATTCATGGTTGGCGATTTGCTGGTGGGGCGTTTGCCTTTTGCGAGGTGAGTGCCTGAAATTTTACTGGATTTACGACTGATATGATTTGTTTCGCCGTTGCTGCCGTCGGTTTTAAGAAACTGCCCGGATAAATTCCGATCCATATGATAAAAACCAGAACGGGCACGAGCACGGCGATCTCTCTCAGGGAAAGGTCAGGCAGGTGCTCATTCACAGCGTGCGTTACTTTTCCAAAAATTACACGCTGATACATCCAGAGAATATAGACAGCGGCGAGAATTACGCCGGTGGCTGATATGACAGCGAACCATGGACTGAGGAAAGGTGAAGTAAATGCACCGAGGAGAATTAAAAATTCCCCAATGAAGCCGTTCAATCCAGGCAATCCAATCGATGATAGCGAGACGATCATGAAGAAAGTGGCAAAGACCGGCATCACTTTGGCAAGACCGCCGAATTCTGCAATATCCCTCGTATGTCTCCGATCATAAATCATACCGACCATAAGGAAGAGAGCGCCTGTCGAAAGGCCATGATTCACCATCTGAATTATACTGCCCTGCATGCCCTGTTCAGTAAGAGAGAAAATGCCCATGACGACAAAACCAAGATGACTGACGGATGAATATGCAACAAGTTTTTTTATATCAGTTTGCATCATTGAAACGAGCGCACCGTAGATGATTCCAATTACAGCGAGTGCGGTAATGTAGGGCATAAACATCAATGCAGATTGTGGAAAAAGCGGTAAGCTGAATCGCAAAAGGCCGTATGTTCCCATCTTCAGAAGCACACCGGCAAGAATCACGCTGCCTGCCGTCGGCGCTTCGACGTGTGCATCCGGAAGCCATGTGTGGAACGGGAAAATCGGTATTTTAATTGCGAAGCTTAACGTGAACGCCAGAAAAACCCACATCTGTATATTGATGGGGACCAATGGCGCAACAGCGTAGAGCTCGAGTAAATCCGTCGTGAACCGTCCGTTGGGCAAAGTGGATGCATAATACCCCAGCCATATAATTGCCACAAGCATTAACAGACTTCCGAACATCGTGTAGAGGAAAAATTTCAAAGCTGCGTAGATACGGTTTGATCCCCCCCAAATGCCGATGATGAAATACATGGGAATCAGCATTGCTTCCCAAAATACATAAAAGAGAAACATATCAACAGCTATGAATACGCCGATCATGCCCACTTCGAGAAACAGCATCATGATGGTATATTCTTTAACACGTTTTTCGATTGAAGCCCATGATGAAAGAAGCGCGATCGGTGTAAGAAATGTCGTCAGCATTACGAGAAGGAGAGATAGTCCGTCAATCCCTACGTTATAAGAAATATTCAGGGCAGGAATCCACAAAACCTTATATTGAAACTGCATAGCAGGGCTATCCGCATCAAATTGGAAGAACAGGATAAGTGAAACGGCGAAAGTCAGGAGAGAAAAAAGAATTCCTCCAATTTTAATCGCAGTCGTCTGCTGGCGGTTTACAAACATCAGAACGACACTTCCGATGAATGGAATGAGAAGTATGGATGTCAATAGGTCTATCATTGAGCCGGATGCAAGTTGAATGAATATCCCGTTATTTCTTCGATCTGATCATTTCGTGAGAAGAACGGCAAAGAGGATGATGATTCCCACTACAAAGATGATCGCATAGTTCTGTACCAGACCCATCTGTATCTTCCGCATCAAACTGCTGGTGCCGGCGATCAACCGGGCAGTGCCGTTTACTAATCCGTCTATAACTTTTACATCGAAACCTTTCCAGAGAAGTTTTTCCGATCCATTTTTAATCGGGGATACCACTGTGAAATCGTAGACTTCATCTACGTAATACTTGTTCCAAAGCATGCGATATATTCGCCGAAATTTTCCACTGATTTTATCGCTGAGACCGGGTGTATGAAGATAAACCCGGCGTGCGAAAATTATACCCCCAACGCCGGCCAGTACAGAAAGTGTCATCAGAATGTATTCTGCCGTCAGCGACGATGCGTGCCCTATAATAAGCTGACTGTGTGCCCGTTCGAAGACCGGTTCCAGCCATTGTTCGAAAGCGTTACTCCCGCCGAGACTGTGAGGAATTCCGATGAGGCCTCCAATAACGGAGAGTAATGCCAGAATCACCAGCGGCGCTGTCATGATTTTCGGCGCCTCGTGAGGATGACGATCCTGCGGCCAGCGGCCGTTTCCCTCAAAAGTCAGAGACACAAGGCGGAACATGTAGAATGCGGTTAATCCTGCCGTTACCCACCCTATCAACCAGAATACAGTGTAACCTTCAGAAAACGCTTTCCACAGTATTTCGTCCTTGCTGAAAAATCCGGAAAGCGGCGGGATGCCCGCAATAGCGAGTGCGGCAATCAGGAATGTCTTGTATGTGATCGGTAGCGAGCGCTTTAATCCGCCCATGTTTTGAATATTTTGTTCATCATGGAGTGCATGGATGACTGCTCCGGCGCCCAGAAAAAGGAGCGCCTTGAAAAAAGCATGCGTCATGACATGGAAGATACCTGCGGCAAAGGAGCCAACCCCGAGAGCGAGGAACATATATCCTAATTGACTTATTGTCGAATATTCGAGTACCTTCTTGATGTCATTCTGCACAAGTCCCATCGTTGCAGCGAAGAAAGCTGTAATAACACCGACGACCGCAACGATTTCCATGGAAAGCGGTGCGAGCGCATAGAGAATTGAACATCGCGCAACCATATAGACGCCGGCTGTAACCATGGTAGCTGCATGGATAAGCGCACTGACAGGAGTGGGTCCTGCCATCGCATCTGGAAGCCATATGTAGAGTGGTATTTGTGCCGATTTCCCGGTAGCGCCCAAAAAGAGGAATATTGTAATCCATGTAATAGTAGCGTCACCGGAATTGACGATTGCCGGCGCACGCGAAAAGATATCCCCGAATGTTAAGCTTCCAAAAAGTCTGAAAATGAGGAGCATTGCGACCATGAAACCGAAATCACCGATACGGTTGACGATAAAAGCTTTTTTCGCCGCATCACTCGTCGTGGCTTCTCCCTCTCGATAACCTCCGGTGTCAAATTTTCGGTCGTGCCAGAAACCTATCAGCAGATACGAACAGAGACCAACTCCTTCCCACCCGAGGAACATCAGGAGGAAATTATCAGCCAGGATAAGATTAAGCATCATGAATATAAAAAGATTCATGTATGCAAAGAACCGCCAAAAACCTGTATCACCGTGCATGTACCCGATGGCGTATACATGGATGAGAAAACCGACACCGGTGACCACCAACATCATGATAATCGATAGTTGATCGACCTGATAAGCGGCATTTACGGCGAAAGAGCCGGAAACAACCCATTGAAATAGTGTCACTCCTAATGAACGACTCTCGGCGGGCATCTGAACCATACCGATGAAAATAATGACGCCGGCTGCGAACGAGAGTCCGACCGACCCGCTGCCGATTAATCCGCTCAGTTTTTCCGACCTCAGTCTTTTTCCGAAAATTCCGTTAACCAGAAATCCGATAAACGGAAAAATCACACTATATACGATGAGGTCATTCATGGAAATATTTTCTGTTTCTCATAGTTCAAATTGCCGGCTGCGGATAAATCAAGCTCTCCGCGGCGATAGGTTCCATTCACCACTTCATGATATTGAATTCATCTATATTGACTTTCCTGGAATTCCGGAACAGGGTAATGATTATTGCCAATCCGACGGAAGCCTCTGCTGCCGCGACAGCCATGACAAAGAAGACGAGAATCTGCCCTGTTGTGTTCCCATGGAATGCCGAAAACGCAACGAGCGTAAGATTTACTGAATTCAACATAAGTTCAATGCACATGAACACAACAATTACATTACGCCTTGTTAGGACTCCCACCATACCTATTGTGAAGAGGACAGCGCTCACCGCAAGGTAGTACGGTATCGGTATGTCTGAAATGCTCATTGGAATTTTTTCTTTGCCAGAATAATAACGCCGACCATCGCTGCGAGTAGCAGTATGGATGTGATTTCGAAAGGTAATAGATATTCTCGGAAAAGAGACCGGCCAATCGTTTGGATTGTCCCGATATCCGCAGCGCGTGGATTCACCATGAGGTTGGACATCATAAAAGGAAGACCAAAACCTGCAAAGATTTCGAT
>CAYGXH010000138.1:0-7509 GCA_964353675.1 uncultured Chlorobiaceae bacterium | reverse complement strand
AAGAAACGCGGAGCGATTCGGTGTTCCCTTCTGGTGAACGGAGGAACATGTTGCGAATTATGCGGACATAATAATACAGTGAAACCACGCTATTTAACACGCCTACGATAGCTAACCAGAACCATCGGGCATCAATCAGCGATGCAAAAATGTACAGCTTGCCGATGAATCCTGCAGTTGGCGGAATGCCCGTCAGGGAAAGCAGGAATATTGTCAGTGCGACTCCGATGAATGGCGCCCTGTAACCGAGTCCCTTGTAACTGTCGATATCTTCGCTCCCGATCTTTTCTGCGATTATCATAACCGAGTAGAATGCGCCGAGATTCATGAAGAGATAAACGACGAAGTAAATCAGTACCGCCGAAATTCCCCCGTTGCTGAGAACAACCACACCCATCAGCATGTACCCGGCATGGGCGATGCTCGAATAAGCAAGCAGCCGCTTGAGGTTGTTCTGCCATAACGCTACAAAATTTCCGATTGTCATGGAGAGTACGGAAAGGACAGCAAGTATAAAATTCCAATCGAATCCGCTGATTGTCGCTCTCACTCCTGCACCGAGATTACCGACGGCAGGATCATAGAAAGCGACCGTAAAAAAGCGGATGAGCATTGCAAAGCCGGCTGCCTTCGATGCGACGGAGAGAAATGCTGTGATTGTAATGGGCGCGCCCTGGTACACATCAGGCGTCCAGAAATGAAACGGTACGGCGGATATCTTGTAACCGAAACCGACCATGATGAGAATGCCGGAAATCAGAAGCGCAATAACGCTGACCTCGCGAATCATAAGAGCGCCGCTTATTGCGTAGATATCGAATGTCCCCGTCAATCCGTATAGAATCGATATACCAAAGAGCATCATACCTGAAGAGAAAGCGCCGTAAATGATGTACTTCAGGGAAGCTTCGCTTGAATCATCCGATTCCTTCGTGTACCCGGTAAGGAGGTAGGCGGAGATGCTTGACAGTTCCAGCCCGAGGTACATCATGAGTAGATGCGCCGCGCCCGTCATTAGGAAAAGACCGAGTGTCAGCGCCATCAGTAATGCATAGTACTCACCAACATTTTGCGAGCCTTTTTTCAGTTCCTGTGACTGGAGAGAAAAAATTACTATCAGGAAGGTCGTTACTAAAATGAGGAACCTGAAAAAGAGGGAGAATGAATCGAGCACGACCATGCCGAAGAATATGGCTTTTGATTCTGCTCCCACCTGCTGATACAGTACGTACGCCGTGACGAGCAATCCTGCAATCGCAAGGTAACCGGAAATCGGACCCTGCCTCCTCTTGGTAAGCGCAGTAAGTATAAGTATACAGAAGGTCACCGTGAGAACCGTCTCCGGTAAAAAAAGATTAAGACTTGATGTTATTTGCTCGAGCATGGATAATTAGCCCCGATATTGTCACGGATTCAATAAAAACGTTCCTGCCGATTGCGTAACGACATTAACCAGGTTATTGATTGAAGACGTCATAAGATTTATTGCCGGTGAAGGATAGATGCCCAGGATAATAATTATGACAGCCAGTGGTACGAGCGTGAATAACTCTCGACCGTTAATATCCGGCAGATTTTTCCACCGGTCTGGCAGTGTTCCGAGGAACACTCTCTGGAGCGTCCACAGCATATACGCTGCTGTAAGAACAATACCGGTTGTTGAAATGATAGTAATGATTTTAAACGATTGAAATGCTCCAAGGAACGCGAATGCTTCGCTGATGAATCCGCTAAGTCCGGGGAGGCCGAGTGCAGCGAAGAATGCAATGCTCATCACTCCGGCATATCTGGGCATCTGATTCATCAGACCGCCGAAATCATTCAATCCGCGTGTATGTGCCCTGTCGTAAATAACACCCACAATTAAAAAGAGCATTGCGGTAATCGTTCCGTGGTTGAACATCTGAAAAACCGCTCCGGTGATTCCCTGTGTATTGAGTGCCGCCATTCCGAGGATGACAATACCCATGTGGCTGATACTCGAATAAGCGATGAGCTTCTTAAAATCTACCTGTGCCATGGCAACGAGTGCGCCGTACACGATATTGATTAATCCGAGAATCGCCAGAGGGATCTGGTAGTAAACGGCGGCGTCGGGAAACATCGGAAAGCTTATACGCAGCAATCCGTACGCTCCCATTTTAAGTAAAACACCTGCGAGAATTACGCTGATCGCAGTCGGCGCCTCAACGTGAGCATCCGGAAGCCACGTATGAAACGGAAAAATAGGCACTTTTATTGCAAAGCCGATGAAAAGGGCAATGAAAGCGATATACCTCCAAGAAGTATTGAATCCGGACAGTATGGAACCTGCGTCATAGTTTGTGGGATTCATCATCGCAAGCATGTTAAACGTGTGGATCCTTTCACCGGTTGCCGGATCGAGAACCGATACGCTGAAAAAGAGCGCCAGTATCGCCAGGAGGATAAGAACACTGCCGAGTAGTGTATAAAGGAAGAACTTGATGGCGGCATATTCCCTGCGGGGACCTCCCCAGACACCGATTAAAAAATACATCGGAAGGAGCATCACTTCCCAGAAAACGTAAAACAGGAAAAAATCGAGAGAAACAAATACTCCCATCATACCTGTATCCAAGAGGAGGAGAAGCGCAAAATACCCTTTTATTGACTTCCCGATGTTCCACGATGCAAATACAGCGATAAAGGAAATCAGAGCCGTAAGGATTACCATGAGTATGCTCAGGCCGTCGATCCCGACGAAGTACTCGATGTGAATCCGGCCAAACCACGCAACAGATGGTATGTCAATCCATGTAGCTTTCTCAACGAACTGAAAACCTTCAACCATGTTAATACCAGTCAACGCCCGGTTATAATTTATGTAGAGAGTACCGGCAAGGATGACCTGCAAGGCAGTAAAGAAGGCTGACGTCCAGCGTATCGTACCACTCCTGTCTTTCGGAAGAAGGAGAACGATCATCATCCCGATTATGGGAAGGAACGTTAACCACGTTAGTATCCCTATTCCAAGAAATCCCATTTAAACATCCTCGTATCTAATGAAACTCACAGTAGAATTTTTATTTTTTCGCACTAAATTCAACGGAAAATATAAAACAGAATCATAAAACCGAGAAGTACGAAAACGATGTAGGTCTGTACGCGTCCTGTTTGTAATTTCCGGAAGAGCATTCCAAAAAAACCTGAAAAATATCCGACACCGTTCACCATTCCGTCGACAACATATTTATCGAATCCACCGGCACCAACCCAGAAGAAGAATAATGTCAATCCGCTGCACAGCAGTCCGACGATGATGCTAATTGCAATACTCTCAGTTGTCCACAACCATTGCCCGACCAACAATCCTACAACGATAGAGATCCCAATCCCTACCGCAAGGAACAGAAGAGCACTCAGCTTTTGCTCCTTCACATGTTCGGTGTAACCAAAAACTAAGGCACGGGTCCAGCTTGCCGATCCATTTACTATACCGTCGATGATTACGTCGTCGAACCAGCGAAGGATACGGGTCATGGTGTGTAATCCCCCGACGATCACAGTTCCATACAGTTCATCGAAGTACCATTTTTTCTCTAAAAATGTATGAATCCCGTGGAAACGCTTTGCAATAGCGTCGGCGCTGATCTTCTTCCAGAAATAGGTAGCAAAAGCGACGGCAATTCCGGCGCCGGCGATTGCCAGGGAGAGCACGATGGCAAGAACGTGATTTCCGTGGACCTCGGCTTCGAACAGACTGGCGCTCACCGCTCTTACATTCTCGGGTACCACGGATAATGGCCTTTCGATCGCATGGTAGAACCAGCCGGAGCTTGCGCCAAAAGGATTAAATGAGAAGAACGCGAAGAAACTCAGAACTGCAAACACGACGAGAGGGATCACGATCGTCTTGGGTGATTCATGAAGATGATGCACCCTGCCTGTGTCGGTGTGCTCTCTCAAGAACGTGATAATAAGAATGCGGAACATATAAAACGCCGTTAAGCCGGCGACCAGAAATCCTATAATCGGAATCGCATAATGTCCCGACAGCTTCCCGTATGCGAGAGTTCCTGCTAGAATTTCATCCTTGCTAAGGAAACCTGATGTGAACGGTACCCCGCTGATCGCGCACGTGTAAATGAGAAATGTGTAAAAAGTAATAGGCATTTTCGAACGGAGCCCGCCCATGTTCCGGATATCCTGAGGGTCGGTGGTGTGATCACCCTGCTGATGAAGCGCATGGTGCATTGCATAAATCACTGAACCGGAACCGAGAAATAAACCTGCCTTGAACATTGCGTGCGTCGTGAGGTGGAAGAATCCGGCTGTGTATGCACCGACGCCAAGACCCATTACCATATAACCGAGCTGAGAAATCGTCGAATATGCAAGTACTTTTTTGATATCATTCTGTGCCATAGCAATCGTTGCCGATATGAATGCTGTGATTGCTCCTACGTATGTGATGACGGTCAGTGCATCGGCGGTCATGATCGGGAACGTCCTCGCTATGAGGTACACCCCGGCCGCTACCATAGTGGCGGCATGGATAAGAGCGCTAACCGGCGTAGGACCTTCCATTGCGTCGGGAAGCCACACGTGCAGCGGAAACTGCGCCGATTTACCGACAGCGCCGCAGAATATGAGAATGCCCGCCGCGGTGAGCCACGCTTCGCTCCCCATCGGAATACTCCCGGCGGCCATCATAGCAAAAATTTCCCTGAAACCGAATGTCCGGAAGGTAAAATACAGAATCAGGATGCCGGCAAACATCCCTATATCGCCGATGCGGTTCACCACAAACGCCTTGATGGCGGCGTTCGAGGCAGACCTCTTTTCGTACCAGTGCCCGATCAGAAGATAAGAGCTTAATCCCACCAGCTCCCATCCAACATACATCGTGAAGAAATTATTGGTCAGTACGATCATCAGCATGGAGAAAGTGAAAAGTCCCAGGAATGCAAAATAACGCGAGTACCGCACGTCACCGTGCATGTAGCCGATCGAAAAAAGATGAACAAACGTACTCACAATACAAACCACGAGCATCATGATGACTGAGAGGTTATCAACAACGAGACCCAGAGAGATCGTCAGATTGCCAATAAGGGGAACATTGCCAAAATCAAGCCAATGAAATGTGTATTGCAATTCTTCCGTGAAAAACGACAACTTCGCATACACAATGAAAAGTGAAAGTGCCAGGCACAGAAACAGTATCGAAGTTCCCAGCCAATCCCCCTGCCGTGAAAGTCGTTTTCCCAAAAAGATGATAACAAGAAAACTACCCAGCGGGAGAAGCAGTACAGTCAGAGACAGTTGTATAAGAAGTTCCGGCGACAAATCGTTATTCCTTCAGAGTATTAATTTCATCCACGTTCACGTTCTGAAATCGTTTATAGATATTCAGAATAATCGCAAGCGCCACAGCCGCTTCCGCTGCAGCCAGAATAATGATGAACACGGCGACTGCTTGTCCATCGAGTTTCAGACCGCCGTATCGTGAAAAAGCAATAAAATTAATGTTGGCAGCATTAAGTATTAATTCAATTCCCATCAGAACGAGAATCGCATTTTTTCTCGTAATCACACCGAACAGACCAAGCGAGAAGAGAATGGCGCTTACAATAATATAGTGCGTAAGACTGACGTGCATAGTTCGCTACCTCTTGATATGGTCTCCTATCACTTTGTTACCGATTTTTCCCGGCGCGCAATCATTGCAGCTCCGATCAATGCTACCACAAGAATTACCGATGCAATTTCAAACGGGAGTAAGTAGGTGGTGAGGAACATTTCACCAAGATCCTTTATCGTGGTTGCCGCTTCGGGTGTCTTTTCCACGACGAACCAATCTGTTCCGTAGAATATGCCGCAGAGTGTTCCTGCCATCATTGAAACTAGAAGCGCCGCCGGCAGAGTTTGCAGCGTACCGGTCTTAATATCAACGTTGATTACTTTATTCGTCAGCATAACGCCGAACACAAGCAGGACGAGAATGCCGCCGACGTAGATCAGGAGCTGTAGAACAGCCATGAAATCGGCATTCAGCAGCACATAAATGCCGGCAACGCCGAAAAAAGTGAACAGCAATGCGAAGGCGGAGTGTATGATATTCCGTGAGAAAACAACGATACCTGCCGAGAACAGAACGACAATCGCAAAGAAATAAAAAACAAGATCAAATAGGTTCATAGTATCTGTACCGTACCAATCCTCACGTCTTCTGAGCGCCCCCCTTCTTATCATCCTTACCCGGGCGAGCTGGCGTCGGAGGGGCTGGAGTCTGTTTCGCTTGCGCTTCGGCAGCTTTCTTCGCTGCCTGCTCCTTTTCGTATGACGCGATTTTTGTTTTAACTACATCGATCTCCGGCTGTGTCAACGTTACATAATTGTAGAGAAGATTATTCCTCTCGAATTCCGAGAATTCGTACACTTCGGTCATTTTGATGCATTCAGTCGGACATGGATAGACGCAGAGACCGCAGTAACAACACTTAGCAATATCGATGTCGAAAAGTGTTACCCAGAGCTTTTTCTTCATCCCTGTGGAGGTCGAACCGAGGTCGTCCGTAGGGAGCGATTTTACCGTTTCGATTGTGATGCAATTTACCGGACATGCCATTTCGCACTGCAGACAGCCGATGCAATCATCCATGTTGACAAAAAGTCGGTTCCGTGCGCGTTCGGGAAGTTTCAGTTTGACATCGGGGTACTGTATCGTGACCGCCGGAACGAAGAGGTGCCCCAGCGTGATCCTCATACCGATCAATACCGTCCATACCGCTTTAGCAATATCAGTAAAATATTTTTTCATAAATCTTTCGAAACCACTACAGCACCATCCATAAACCTACACCTATTATACAGGCGAATGCCCACGGTGTCAACACTTTCCAAGATACGTACATGAGCTGGTCCACACGCAACCGTGGGAGAGTCCAGCGAAGCCACATCTGCACGAAAACGAACACCATGCCCTTCGTGAGGAACCAGAAAACTCCCCATAACGGACCGCTGAGAAATTCTCCGAACGGACTGTTCCATCCGCCGAAAAATATTGTTGCAGCGATGGCCGACACGGCAAACATATTCACAAATTCCGAAAGCATAAACATTGCAAACTTCATACCGCTGTATTCGGTGATGTAGCCTGCCACAAGCTCAGATTCTGCTTCGGGGATGTCAAACGGCGTCCGATTCGTTTCGGCGAGTGAAGCGATAAAGTAGATGATGAACGCAATAAAGACAAACGGGAAGTTTTTAAATATGAACCAGTTCCAGAACCACCCCGACTGCATTTCATTGATATCCTGTAGATTCAGCGATCCGGCAATCATGACGACGACGAGGATCGAAAGTATTGTCGGGATTTCGTAGCTGACGATTTGCGCCACCGCCCGCATCGCCCCCAGCAAAGACCATTTGTTATTGGAAGCCCACCCTGCCATGAGAATTCCCACCACGGCGAGGGAAGAAATGGCAACAACGTACAGAAGACCGAGACTTATATTGCTTCCGACATACTGACTGCTGAAGGGA
>CAYGXH010000137.1:3739-7514 GCA_964353675.1 uncultured Chlorobiaceae bacterium | reverse complement strand
GATTCAGATCGGCGAGTGTTGCGTCGTCGGGTAATGAATACTCGCGAAGAATGACAAAACTACTTGCAAGCGGTTCCTCCCCAACATCTTCGCTCCGGTACAATCTGAAGCCGGAGAATATACGGCCGCCGGGCAGTTTACCCAGCGAATCGCACTTATGACCGCCGCAACCACCTGATACTAACTCGCACGGAGGATTAACTCTACGCCAGTGAGTATCGGGATATGCGCCCGCTAATCTGTTTGAGTCATCCCAAATCTCAAAGGGCGCAATGTTTCCGCCTTGCGAGCTCTGGTGCGGGTACCACTTCAGCTCCACACGTTTGAATCCGATTTCGTAATCCATCACTGGAGAGGCCGGAATAGTGGGGGCAACGTACCCTCGACTGTATAATTTAATCGCCTTCTGTGCATTTTCACGGAGATTATTTTCGCCCTCATCGACACCATAGCCGGACACAAGAGCTAAAGATATTTTTAAAGTGTCGCCGGGTTTAAATTCATCAAATATTCCAAAAGAAAAGAAGAATCTGGTATCGGAAGGAACGGTTGGAATCTGATTCGGGGCTATTGGTTGTCCGGGAAATGCAGTTCCGTTCATCCATGAGTAAATAGCGGAATCAGGTGTGCCCGGGTCAGGTCGGGTTGTAAAATCGGACCACTGATATATAAATTCAAGTTGGTCGAGCGGTTTAGGTGCGGCTAGTACGGTTATACCTACCGGTGTTGATCCGCGATCTATGGCATTATGGATGTAAGCAGTCCTTAATGATTCGATATAGGCAGAATAGTCGTTTTGGTAGTAACCTGGAACATTAACCGGTCCGAGGTCCATATCCGCAAAAAAGCCAACATATACATCGGTTACTGTTTTTCTCCCCTGATTAATAAAATAGTAATCAAATGGCAGGACACCCTCAAAGAATTTTCCATCCCATGCATACGATTTTTGGATTATTTTGATACCCATTGGTACGTGACCCGGCCAGACAGGCCGTGCAAACGTATCAATGGCAGAGCAGTATAAATCATTTTCTGAAATAGCGGCATAATCTTCATCGACGTTCGGTTCGCCGTGATCAGGTATGCCGTTTTTCTCAGTCCATCGGTCCCGGTTGTTTTTGAACGGCTGACTCCCGTCAGCATTAGGGTGGCATTTATCCCGGACGCCAGGATCGTAGTTATCACCGGCAGGATCAGAATTTACTATCGCATCGTACGGTACTCCGTCACAGCTCATTTCATACGGATCGGCTAAACCATCGGCGCCGACGTCGTTTTCCGCAGGATTCCAGTCGCCGTCGTTATCCGTTCCGTCGAGATCATCCTCATCAATCTTGCCGTCATTATCATCATCGCAGTTACGCTTATTGGGGATGCCGGCTGTATCCCTGGTGGATGTCCGCCAGATTCGTTCTCTCAGGATACGTTTATATTCCGGATAAAATTCCGACCGTGCGTCGGAGCCGTTATACCCCTCATCGACGTGTATGACTCCGTCAACCTTTCCACCGATGCGAGGACCAGCGCCATATATGTGTTCCACCCCCGATCCAGCAGGATACTCCATCCCGAAATGAGGTGGTACGGGGATGCAATCTCCACTCCCGCAGTCCCATGCCCTGATACCCATCGTCATCTGATTGCTCAGCCAGACGCGCATATTAAAACCCTGGATCGCGCGTGATGAGAAGTTTGCGGTCGTTTTGGATTTTGATCCGGGTTTTTTATCGATCGAACCGAATGAATGGATATACGTGATTAGAAAAAGAAAAAGAACTATAACACCAAATTTTTTCATCGTACAATGCTCCTTGGAGTTTTCACCATTACTTTAACCAGTTCACCACCCCTTTTGAATAATGTAATGAGAAACCATTAGAGAGTCAAATATTTTTCTTATAAAGTCCATATGGTACATATAAAAGGCACCTAATGCCGCTAAGCGGTAAGACACACGACGAATCCTGATTTACGTTATAAGGGTAGGGTGGTTTTGCTATCTCCGAGATGTTTCGTATATTTTAACCGACGTACGCATATTTTTATTTGTTTTTCATACCAAAAGCACAGATCATCAGGCCATGGTGTGAATTATCGTGCCCGTTTTTTTAAATTATCCAAACAGATTAATGCCCAGGATTACCTGGAATCAGTCCATTTGGATCCTCTTCGTTTAGCGTGCTGAACGAAGCGATCCGAATTTCATAGCTGAAGTGGCGGAACTGGCAGACGCGCTGGACTCAAAATCCAGTCCGGCTTACCCCGGGTGTGGGTTCAACTCCCACCTTCAGCACTAGCTACTGGTGTGGGTTCTCCGCCGTAGGCGGATGCGCCTATGGCGCAAACTCCCACCTTCAGCACACACTCTATACATCCCCGCTCAATGACATCGTACAAGAGAGACATTATGATGCGCTTCATTCTGCCTGCAATTTTCATATTATTGCCGACCAATATCGTTATCCCGCAGGAAAAATCTGAAATTATATTGCATGATCGGTTTTCTGAGTATCCGAACGGTTCAAACGGATTTCCACGGTGGCGGCCCGTTAAAGGAAACTGGCAAATTATTGACGGAAGATATCATCAGAAATCGACTGAGTATGATTGCGCCAGCCTTATCGAGACATACATGTCCGCAGCGTTCGAATTTGAAATTACATTCGAACAAATCGATGGCGATCTGGGCGTTGGATTTATTTTTTCTTCACGACAGCAAGATAATACGCAATACGCCCAGATGGTGCGTTTTGACGGCAACAATGTTCTTCTTGCGGGCTATTTTTATAACGGCGAGTTTACAGCGACATCCTCGGTGCAGACTCCCACGGTCATCCGGTCAGAACTACACATACTTACTTTACAGGTCGATCCGTCGCGCTTTCTCTGTTCGGTACTACTAGATCACCAACCCGTTCTTACAGATGCTCCGCTACGATTTCCGGTCGGATACATCGGCATCGAGAGTTCAGGCGGTCACGTATGTTTCCACGAAGCTGTTGTACGTCGACTGAACAATGGTTCGACAGTGTGTTCGATACCGTGGATTGAACACTTTACTCTTCATTCCGACGGGACATTCGCCGTACCACGGGAAGAGCTCGGACAGGTTAACATGTTAGATAGAAACGGTAATCAAGTTTCATCCATCGGTACACCGGCGCATGAAAAAGGTCAGCTCAGGCGCCCGCATGCCTGCGCGTTCCTGGACAATTCCACACTCATCATCGCAGATCGCGGCAATAATTCAATTCATAAATTTTCGACGGACGGAAAGTGGCAGGAGTCAACCGGGTGGAAAGGAAAAAATATCGGCCAATTCGATGATCCGCAGGCGATCGAAGTCAATAATCTTCATCAGATTTTCGTTGTTGACAAATATAATAACCGGATTCAGGTCTTCGATAAGGACCTGCAGCCGGTTTCTCAGTTTGGGACTGATCGTCTCGTATGTCCAACAGATATCAGCATAGACGACAGTATGATATGCATTCTGAACACCGGTTTGAGTCAGATCGAAGTTTTCCAATGGAATGGAACAAAAGCATCATGGCAGAAAACCATCTGCTACGGCGGTGGAGAGGGGCACGGAATCGCTATCTGGGAAAACAGAATCTACGTCAGCATCTTCAATGAAGTTCGTTCATACGATACAAGCGGAACGCGGATGAAATCATTTTTCGGCAGATCGCAGAATTTCATCCTCCCGCAGGGCATCGCCATCGACAGAAGCGGACGCCTGTTTATCGCCGATTACACCTACGGAAGGATT
>CAYGXH010000137.1:0-3729 GCA_964353675.1 uncultured Chlorobiaceae bacterium | reverse complement strand
TATGTACAAACACCGATCTCCTCGATCCCACTCCCCGGGTTTCGTACGACAATACTCTTGGTGTTACAATCGCCTGGGAAAGCCTCGACGAAGCAAGAGGCTCTATCAGCTACTGCAATCCGGACGGACATACTGCGGCCGATTCCGGAGACAGTAAATCAACTCTCCATTCGATAAAGTTGAATCACGTACAAATGGTAAACGGAAAGTATGCGTATACCTTTTCACCGACACTGACAATCCTTCCTGCTCTGCCGGCGAATCAACCGCGTTACACATTCAGACCGCCCCCTGCTCCCCGATCGAAACTCTATGCCCGCCTTCCTGTTGTTTGTCTCTTATTCGCGAATATTATCGACGACAGCAAGCCGGTTCCGACCGAAATACCAATTCCTACTCTTTCGGAATCGGAAATCAGACGTATTGAAGACCAGCTCGCAGACGGTGTAAAATTTTACTGGATACATTCAGGGATGCGGTTCTTCATCGATCTCGAAACAGTTATAATTCGTGAGCCCTTGAAGAGAAAGAATGTCTACGGAAGTGAATGGTGGTATCCGCCTCTGGACACGGTTTTAGAACATCACCTGGAGCTGAACGGCAAACATATCCGCAACTATGGCGGAGTCCTTTATATTACGTGCACACAATATTACGATACAACACGCAGGCGTTACTCGCTCGCAGGCGGAGGAGGTGGTTTTACTACGGGAGTCGGAACCGGCAAAGGGTACGGAATTTCATGGTGGGATGCAACGAAGATCAATCATAACGCCGGCAACAACTGGCTCATGGTACATGAATTCAACCATCAGCTCGACGATATTTTTCTCGCAAGCGGTTATCCTGAATTTTGGTTTAATCATATATCACCAACGATCGGCACGGCAGCGAAATTCGGAGAACACTTTGATGCCAATGCTCACATTCTCCGGATCGTTCCCCCCGAGGAGTGGTACGATCTGGCTTATACAGAAGTACTGACCGCCCGTGACTATGATGAAGACGGGATACCGGATAACGATCTGCGACTCCCGCTCGATGAAGCGCGTCTTTACAGCGACTCCACAAAAATCGATAGCGATAATGATGGAATTGCAGACATGGACGAACTCCTTTCTTCAAACTGGATTCGGGAGGGATGGGGCGAATCGTATGGCGGGAAGGCATTATTCCCGATGCTTAACGATACTGATTCAGACAAAGACGGACTTAACGATGCTAATGATCCCCTCCTTTGTTTGCCGCATATGAACGAAATCCGTTACGGAAGCAGAGACACCATCCACTCATTGGCTGCCCTGAACGATGAGAAGATATGTGCAGATATATCCGCATCATGGAATCACGATTCGCTCTTTTTCGTCATTGATACGGACAGTCTCACTCCCATCAAAGTGATGATTGACGGCAACAACGACGGCTGGTTCATGGGAAGAGAGAATCTGCTCGTAACCGTCACACCCCGAAATGAATCAACGGTAAGCGCTCAACTGCAGATTTTTAACGCAACAGATCCAGCTCAATGGCCATTTATGGATAAGAATCTGCCCGGAACATCTCTCATAACTTCATCGATTCAAAGAACCATGACCGGTTACAGAACATACCTTTGCATCGCTCACAGCGATAAATTAAACCTGCGATACAATGCAGGTACCTCAATCGGATTGCTCATCGGATTCCTTCGGCCGTTCGACGGTGAAAGCCGGCGTTACATCACTCTTTTCGAACCAAATCGTTTTATAGAAATAACGCTCCGATAAAAAAAAGAGCCGGACAAATTCCGGCTCTTGTGCACATCCGAATTCTGAAACAGCTTATTTTCTCTTCTGACTATACCATCCCGGTATGGGATCTTTCGCGAAGTAAAATGAATTAACAGTACTCAGACTATTCAGATCTAATGCTCCTACATCATCTGCGTAACGTGCGATTGAATACCATTCCGGTATGTAACCGATAGGCGTGTTGTTCAGATAAAGGGAATCGCCCGGAAAATCATCAGATCCCGGCATATAGTTACCCCATCTAACCAAATCGACTGTTTGTTGGGTATATTCGAGGAACCTTTTTGTGAAAAGGTCGTACCTCTCATGATGATTGACAAGACGAATTTCACCCGAAGAGAGAAGATCCCAGAGTACCGGACGCGTAAGATATCTGAATGATGTGTCAATATAATATGCAACACTAGCATTCAGTACGCTTGTTTGTCCCGGGCCCAGCTTATGATGCGTTGTAAACTTTATACTGTCGTTATTGAGAATTGTAAAACCGCCGGGTGGTATCGATTCTACGGTTTCGAATGGGAATAATCCCAGTCCTACTGTTGTGAAAGGATTGTATATAAGCGTACCGGTGTCAATTTTCGTAAACACACTGTAGTTGATTGTAAAAGTGTTTTCATCAAAGAAGAATTGCTTCCTTTTTGCCCGATATTGCAAGGTGTAGTAATCTCGTTCATAGACATTTGGCGGGAAGTAGAATACCCCATAAATATCGCCCATATTTGGTAAACTCTGCCCGAACCAATCCTCACCGGCGCTCTGGGAGACTAAGATCAATCCGTCATCACCCATTGCACCTCCCCGCAGGCTATCGACAAAAGTAACAACCCGTAACGTTCTGTTTACGCCGGTTTCGATTTTCCTCCAGTCTGTTCCGCGATTTCTCGATTTTAATATAACACCGTTATCGCCTACAGCCCAGACAACATTGCGATTATAACGATCATCATTACTGAAGAAAACATCGCGCAGAGCGGTTGTCACACCGCTGTTTTGAGCGATCCACACATTCCCGCCCGTAAATGTGTAAATGATTGCGCCGTTGTCTCCAACAGCAAATCCTGTGTCTCTGTTTATAAATTTAACCCCATAGAAATTGACGTTTTTATATTCATCTGGCGGTGTCATTGGTTCCCATACAAGTGCTCGCGGCGATTTGAGGAGTGTGCCTGAATCGCCTACACAGTATATAGCATCAAAGTTCATATATTCTATGGCATTTAAGTTTTTTGTAGTAGGAGGGGTAGGACTGTAGTAATTTCTCCATATCGAACCCCTATTAGTGCTTCTGATAATTCTCCCGCTGTCACCACAAGCCCACGACGACGGATTCTGGATCTGGCCCGAAATATCATTCAGACTAAGGCCCCGTAAATCGGCAGGTTTGTTTGCATTCGGGACAGGTTCAATACTGAGAACACCGCCCCGCCTGATGAGACGAAGTATGGTTCCCCCGGTTCCGACAGCTATTCCGGTATCAGGCCAGGGGAAGACCAGACCCTTCAGTATTGTTTCGGGGTTTATTCCTAGATCAACTTCTTCCCATGTCCTTCCGTCGTTGGTTGTTGAATATGCGACCGGTCCCTGACCAACGATAAATATAATAGCAGGATATACTTCCTGGTACCAGAGGAAAGGTGCGTTGGTCGGATTATAGACCTCAATCCAGGAATAGGCATAGAATTGATCCGGTGGTAACGTGAAAACCTCAGTGAAAATGAGATCATTACCAGGTGGGGGAACTCTGTTCTGTGCCGGTTCCTGCGTTATGAGATCGCAACCGGATATGAAGAGTGATAGAATAATGACGATAAAACCGAGTGTTGTATACAACGATTTCATTTGTTTCTCCGTTGATATAGCAATCATGCTTGATTATTACAATTGAATTTCCAGGGTAAACGAATGCGTACCGGGTAAATACTTGAAGTTGTTGTAA
>CAYGXH010000136.1:0-7516 GCA_964353675.1 uncultured Chlorobiaceae bacterium | reverse complement strand
GATCAAATTCTATGATACACCTGAGAATCTGATCGCTGAGATTTATAAAACTGTTACTTTCAAAGCGGATGGTCCGCTCCCCGATTGGGAAAAGGTCCGATCCATGTTTATCAGTGATGCCGTGATTGTCATGCGCGTGACACTGGATAGCATGGCAGTATTTTCGGTCAAGGGCTTCATCGACGATTTTGTTAATTTTGTCGAAAAATCACCGGCGAAAACGGTCGGATTTACTGAGCGGATCATCAAGATGAATCCATTGGTTTTTGGGAATATCGCTCATATACTCGTTTTATACGAGGCATCCATTACCGGGATGAAAAGACCTCCCACAGTGGGGGTGGATAGCTGGCACCTTCTCAAGAAGGATGAGCGCTGGTGGATTACTTCGGTAGCTAACGACATAACGACGAATGAGAGACCTGCTCCAAAAGAGTTAAACAACTAGGATTAAACAAGGTTTAACGCTGAGACTTCGGCGTGAGCCTTTGACGTAAGCGTAGCCGAACATTCAGATGAACAAGAAGGCGAATGTAACTGACATCTTCACGAAGTACCAAGTACGAACACCTAACGGCTAATGACCTTCGTTGTCTGAACCGCTGTTTTCACCTGCCTGCGGCACTTTGCGACTCCGGCGGGTAAACTGATGATTATGATGGTGCTGATAAAAAAATCACACATATCAGCGTTATCAGCAGTCATCAGCGGTTCTGACAATTGACCTTTGACTAATGATAAATGATATTTTTTACAAAGTACCAAGTACCAAGTACAAAGTACTAAGTACAAAATATTATACTTTTAATTCTCCTTCTTATCTATTAAATTATTGGTGTATTCAGTCCCTTATTACTTTGCCAATTATTTTATTTCCACCGAAAGGAAAGATCATGAAACATAAAGCTAAAGAGTGCCCGGGTAAGTCGAAATATCTGTCAGGAAAACGGGTTCTCCCCAAGCCCATAACAAAAGACACAGACATAACGGCAGTCATCGATAACATGGATGCCTACAACGGTGGACGGCTGAGGGCTGCCTGCCAGCTGCTGCGCGAGAAATACTCATCTAATGATGTCACTATAGGATTGAGTATCGCCGGAGCGCTAACCCCGGCAGGTCTCGGACCCTCAGCAATTATACCGCTGATGAACCACGGATTTGTGGATTGGCTGACCGCAACCGGCGCCAACATGTACCACGATCTGCACTATGCTTTTAACCTGCCGATGTTTCGCGGCAGTCATACGGTAGACGATGCCGATCTGCGCGATAAGGGCGTGACAAGAATTTACGATATTCTGTTCGATTACGAAGACGTGCTTATGGAGACAGACCGGAGGCTTCGGAAGATTATGCTGCGGCGAGAATTCCAGAAGGAGATGGGAACACGGGAATTTTATCACCATCTTGGAAAAGTAATTAACGAACACGAGCAGAAAAACAAACTCGGAGAAGTTAGCGTTTTAGCAGCGGCTTACCGGAACGGCATTCCGGTCTTCACCTCTTCACCGGGAGATTCTACAATCGGCATGAACGTTGCAGGACTTGAGCTGCTGGCGGAGGCGTCTGATTTATGCAAACGGTTCAAGCTTAAAATCAATCCGAGTATCGACGTCAATGATTCAACCGCTATCATACTGAACGCAAAGAGATATGAAAAGGGAAAGACCGGAGTAATTCTTATCGGCGGCGGAAGTCCGAAAAACTTTATGCTCCAGACAGAGCCGCAGATACAGGAAGTGCTGATGATTCCGGAGGCGGGCCAGGATTACGACATTAATATCACAGATGCACGACCAGACACAGGCGGACTTTCCGGTGCTCCTCCCAGCGAAGCTGCCAGCTGGGGCAAAATCGACCCAACCAAACTGGAAGAAACTGTTACGGCGTACATAGATGTTACGGTGGCGTTCCCTCTGATGGTGGCTTATGTATTGCAGTCAACAAAGCCGAAGAAGTTAAAGCGGCTGTATGACCGAGGTGATGAATTGCGGAAAAAATTAATTGAGTCTTATCTTGAAAACAACAGGGAAGTCGCTGATCTTAAAGCGCTTATTAAAAAACTACCTGTTTAATTATTTAAATCGATGATGATCGTGTAAAAGTTTTTTTATGGTAGTTAGGCAGTATTGGGTAAATTGAAAGGAAAGATCGGAATATGACAGGGGAGCTTCTGGAACTGGTGGAGCGGAACGCTACTCCGCTTTTCGTACTTGATCACAATAAGATACGCGAGAACTACAGAACGTTCAAGAAACATTTGCCGCGTGTTCAATGCTATTACGCGGTTAAAGCAAATTCTAACCAGCAGATTATAGAAACTTTGTTCCATGAAGGATCAAGTTTCGATGTAGCCTCATATAATGAATTCATGCAGGTATACCAGTATATTAAGCACTTTGAGAAAAAGGATAAGAAGTATTACGTCTGGGATAAAATCATATTTTCCAACACGATAAAAGATCGTGCGACACTCCGCAAAATAAAGGAATACAAACCGCTTGTCACATACGATAACAGCGCCGAACTGAAGAAGTTAAAAGAATATTGTGACACCGCCGGGCTGGTTCTGAGACTAAAAGTCCCGGACACCGGCTCGCAGGTGGAGATGAGTTCAAAATTTGGCGCTGAACCTGCCGAGGCACAGAAACTGATTCAGGAAGCATCCGATTTGGGATTGACGGTTGAGGGGATCAGTTTTCATGTTGGCAGTCAGTGTACAAACTTCAACAATTACACTGAAGCGCTGGCAATAACATCTGAAATATTCCATGCCGCCCGGAGGAAGGGATTCAATCTTAATCTGGTGGATATCGGTGGTGGGTTTCCTGTTCCGTATGATCCGCAGGTTCCGGAGTTTGTAAAGCTTGGTGCCATTCTCACATCCGAATTCAGGCGACTTTTCCCGGAAGATATCCAGATACTTGCAGAACCGGGACGATTCATTGTAGCTACTGCCGCCGTACTCGTATCGGAGATCATCGGCAAGGCCCGCAGGGATGGCAAGGTATTTTACCACATCAATGACGGCGTTTACCACACTTTTTCCGGCGTGGTGTACGATCACTGGATTCCCAATTTCAGCGCATTCAAAGATGGCGAGACTGAGATTTGCGCAGTGGTCGGTCCAACCTGTGATAGTTTCGATAAAATATCTCTGGCGGTCGAGCTTCCGGGAAATCTTGAGGTCGGTGATTACCTTTACACCGAAAATATCGGAGCATACAGCACCGCATCGGCTACCAAATTTAATGGTTTCGAAGGAGCGAAAATCGTACATCAGAACCTTGGCCCGACTAACTAGCATTCCATTAGTTGTTTTGTTTAGATTTTCGATGATGGTTATGGTAGGGAACCATATTAAACGTAAGAAATGAAAATAAAGCCGATTATAAATGCGATTCTGGAGAATAATCCTTCTCCAAATTTCATAAGTGAATTAATTTTTCTTTGCCGGAAGATCGCACTAGTCCATCTACGGAGGAAGGCGCTTACAGGCCGGCTTCACTCTGATATTTGTGCCATACCGCTTGATGATCTTGCCATAGATTGCATAGCTGACCTTTTCCAGCAGGATGATGATGGTAATGTGGTCCAGATTAAATCATACTTCGAAGGTTTATCGCTTGAAAATATTTCTGACGAGGATATACTAACCCATCTTCGCAGACTTATCTGTGCCCGCGTTAATCAGAGTATCTTCAGAATTTATAACGAGATGGATCCTTCACTGGGGAAGATTTTGCGGAATATAAAGCTTGCCATTCAAGCCCTGCATAATTTTGAAATTATTGATCGCTTCGGTGAGAATTGTATTATTCCCAGCAAGTGTGAAACGCTTGAGCATCTGCCGGTTCTCGACCACGATGATCTTGAGCGTCAGTTGCGAAGGACGGCCAACGGCAGTGAAAGCATTCCTGAACTGATGGCGATACTTTCCAGGTATTTTCGGGAACAAACATACAGCAGTCGTATTGTATCGTTGATGAAGGTAGCTTTAATATTCCGATCGATTTATTCCAATCGGATTGATGCGGAAGGCCAGGAGACAAATATTGAAGATCAATTTATTGTCGGAGATATATCATCGATAATTCATGAAGTATGCCGCCGGATGAGGTTGGAGACGGAAACGAAGTATACAAAAAAGAAAAATGTTGATCCGGAAACATTTAAAAAATACTTTGATGTGATAGAGGATAATTTGTATCAGACAATCATAAATAAAGATGGTGAAAGATCGTCATTTTATGAAAGTTTAAAGTCGATGATGCCCGGTTTAACAAAGGAAGAATATCGAAAGCGGCACAAATCAAAGGTAGAGTACCTCGCACGACTCACACACAAGAGAGCGATCAGAGAATTGAAAAAGAATATATAATCTATGTTGTATAAGCGTGATAATCTGAGAATTCAGTATGAACGGTATTTTGTAATGAGTATTATATAGTATGCAGCACATTGATGAACATACGTTAGAATTATACGTCCTGAAAGCAAAAGAAATAGCCGACAGAATTGATGATATCGAGGCACATCTTCTGGAGTGCGGCGGGTGTAAAGCGCTGGTTTCAGAGATGTCTAAGTTTTACGATGATCTTACGGTAGAACTGGAGAGGATGCCGGAAGCCGAAATCTCCCAGGAAAAAGCTTTAGTGCGGCGAAACGTTCATCTGAATCCGATATTCGAGCGGAATACTCCTGCTTTTCGTTACCGTCCATCGACACCGTTGGCAAAGATATTTTATTTTGTAAGGCGGCATCCTGTTTCGGTGGGGCTTGGCAGTTTTGCGCTTGTAGCCGCAATAGGTTGGTTTTTAAATGATGCTTCCCGTTTGTTTAAATCCAAAGATGAAATAACGGATATCAATCCGGTCAAGCCTTTTATGAATAGTGTGAATGGTTGTTTAGAGATTATAAACCGGAAAAATCAAAAACTTTGGGAAATAGAATCCGGTAGAGTGATTGATTTCTCGAGGGAGGCAAATCATAGAGAATTAGAAGCAGCTGTGGTTACTGACCTGAATGAAGATGGAAAAAATGAAGTTCTGACAGTGATACCGCCGAAGGGAAACGAGAAAAAAGAGAGAAATTGTCTCTATATATATTCATCGGATCATAAATTATTATATAAAAAATCTTTTGGCCGTTCAATAAATTATCGTAACGGTAGTTATCAAAATGATTATCAATGCGATGGTTTACTGGTGTTCGATCGGGAATCCGGTATGAAAGATATTTATATCGTCACAAAAAATATCCGATCCCCATCAGTTATTACTCGACTTGATAAGGCGGGTAATGTGATTGGCGAGTATTGGCATTTTGGATGGATTAATGACATTTATGCTATTGATGTGACAGGCGATGGAAGAAAAGAGCTTGTGATATGTGGTTTTAACGATGTCGCCGAGACTAACCATCAAGAATTTCCGGTAATAATCGCGCTTGATCCCGAAAAATTTATTGGTGCAAGAGAATCCGGGTGTACGCCCGGATTCGGTTTGCAAAGATCTGAAGCAGAATATTTTTATATCCGCATACCCCGTTCAGATATGGATGATTTGTTATTCCTGACATCTGGTATGCGAGGTATCTCCGCTTCGGATAGCACATTGCTGAGGTTTACAGCAATAAGCACGATAACGGATATAGGCAGTTTTGATTTTGACTACTTATTCACATATAAATTAGAACCAATACAAGTTAAATCCAACAATAAAACTGACCAAATTCATTATAATTATGTAAATCAGGGAAAACTTACCGGCTCAATAGATCAAACCTACTTGGATAATTTAAAAAGCAAGATCAGCTACTGGGATGGTAAAATGTGGCGTAAAGAGCGAACGATGGTGAAATCGATCCATGCAGAAGGCCATCGACCGAAATTTAAAACTCCCGATTTATGAAAAGGGCAAGTCATTATTTAATACTATAAATTTTACAATGTTATTGCAATCATGCGGCCATAACAACTATTGTAGAATTTTATTCCCGGAGTGGACATGTAAGGTAATCATGTTAAAAGTCGCTTCTCTAACAAAAATACCCACCTAATTCTAAAAAAATCGAATATTATCGTTCCAAGTTATTTCTTAATTCTCGAGTCAGACCTGTCCAAAATAAATCGTCAATTTTCCTATGAAATCATGATGGATGGTGGTTACTTGGGAAATATCGATATTCAATCATCTTTTTGCATAATCAAGTTTAAAATCAACACATTTGAACTTTCAAACCTGCGAATTCACCTTTAAGATATTTTGGACAGCATAATTTTCTGTAACTCATTGATAAAGAGGCTTGGTTCTCAAGGTATCCAAAAATGTGCTTATTTTGAGGACTATTTGGGCTATTTCCGGGATTTTCAAATTATCTTGGACAGCAGTGTTTTCGAGTATTAACTAATTCGTAATATTTACTTTAAATACTTCATCATATCTCTAAAATAAATTCATGATATTTTTCCTAATCCTAGGTTATATAGTAGATTGAAGAAAAATATCTTAAAATAATTTCAGCACATAAAGCATGCTGTAACGATAAATAAGTATAATCCACATTTATTTATTCATAATTATTTGGAGTTTAGCATGAGAACACTGTTTGTTACTTTACTGCTTTTTATATTTGCATATCTTGCCCAATCGCAAGATATAACACCGTCATATTATATGATGGGCTGGAAAGTCCAGATAGTTAGTATAGAAAGCTCATGGGTTGTAACTGATGTTAATATTGAGATTGGTGATACCTTCAATATCATTGCTACAGGTATTGCGAATTCAGGCGGAAAGAATCCTTTAACATATTACTCATCTGCTTATTGGGTTGGTCCAGAAGGTACTGGTTATGCTGGTTCTGGTCAACCAGTTGAAGGCGTACCTGCATATTCTCTTATCGGTAGAATTGGAGTTTCAGGCACTCCATTTTATATCGGTAGAAGCATCTCGTTTGTTGCAAATGTATCTGGCGTACTATATCTTGGTTATAATGATGTTCAATTTTGGGATAATTATGGTTATTACATCGCGTATGTACGGGGTGGTATAATAACTTCTATCAAGGAATCAGCGGAGAATCCTAATAGATTTTCATTATACCAAAACTACCCCAATCCATTCAATCCGTCAACAACAATTGAATACCAAGTTTCCAAACGTTCCAATGTTGAAGTCACAATTTATGATATCGACGGGCGTTTGGTAAAAACGTTATTAAACTCAGTCCAATATCCTGGACAGTATTCAATTCAGTGGAACGGCCAAAACGATAATGGTAATATGGTTTCGAGTGGCACATATTTTTACCAGATCAGTTCAGATGACAATCAGCTTGTTAAAAAAATGTTATTGTTAAAGTGAGTGCCAAGTTAAGGTTCTAATCGATAAACCGCTCAATGATGTAGTCTGAAACGAGGCGAGATTAGGAGTACTGGTGGGAAAAGAGAGATATTGTTAACCTTGCGAAAGTGGGCTGTGTGGAAAGAAGTAACTTTCGCAAGGTTTTT
>CAYGXH010000135.1:0-7521 GCA_964353675.1 uncultured Chlorobiaceae bacterium | reverse complement strand
TTATATTTTAAACTTGAAATGGGGAGCAGTCCAACGCATAAAGGGCCCCGCAAGACACCACGCCGACAAACCTTGAATCAACTGCTTCTTTTCCCTATATTCCTTTTTGTACCGTGAGATGCCGCCGAAGCGGGCAAAAAGGGGGCATTTAAATTTGGCATATGCATAGTCGGAAAAAGGAAATCAGATTCATATGAAGCCAAGCATATTCAACGATGTTATAGGACCGGTGATGAGAGGACCCTCCAGCTCTCATACTGCCGCGTCCCATCGTATCGGCACCGTTGTGAGGCAGCTCTGTTCCCCCGAATATGGCAGAGTCGTGGTTGAATTTCATAAAAAAGGCTCGCTTGCAACCACGTACGAGGGACAGGGAACTGCGATGGGACTGATCAGCGGGCTGCTGGGAATGAGCATTCTTGACCCCTCTATCATCCGATACAAGGATCTCGCAAGAGAGCGTCATGTAGACATTGAGTTCAAGATCACGGATTATAATGCTGTACATCCGAATACGTATAAGATCTTTGTTGAAAGCCCCAGCCATGAGCGATTTGAAATCGTCGCCGTTTCAACCGGCGGCGGAATGATCAGGGTTCAGGCAATCAACGGTTTTGAGGTCTCGATCCTTGGCGACTATTATGAAACGCTGGTCTGCTGCGCTTCTCAGTCTTTAGATAAAATTGAGGGCTTTTTCGGGAAGTTGAAAGAGCGTACGATCCATACAAAGATCGACCTTGTCCAGCAAGGTCAGAACGGTTTTCTTTTCAATATTAAATCGAGACAATCGGTGTTGCAGACCGTCGAAACAGTATTACGGGACCTTGAAGAGGTCCGGTGGATCAGACAAATCAATCCAGTGTTGCCGGTACTGTCGGGTTTGGATCAGCCGTTACCCTTTTCTTCGATTGAGGATATCACGAACTCAGAAGATCTCAATAATTGCGATCTTGCCGGGCTGGCCATCCGCTATGAAAGCGCGCGCGCTGGCATTGAGCCCCACGAAGTGCTTTCACTTATGAGTGATATCGTCCGGCACATCGACCATTCCATCCAGGAAGGATTGAAAGACACGAAGTATGACGATAGGATCCTCGGTCATCAGAGTCATTTGATCCTGGAAGCGGAAAAGGAAAAAAGGATCATCAGCTCCCCGCTGAACACCGTCATCGCATATGTCACTGCCCTGATGGAGGCCAAGAGTGCCATGGAGATCATCGTGGCCGCTCCCACGGCAGGCTCGTGCGGCACTCTCGGCGGCGCCATTTTCGGTATCGCAAAGCATCATCCCAAAGATATGGAAACTCTCTCAAAGGCATTCCTCGCAGCAGGATTGATCGGCGTCTTTATTGCCGATAAGTATACGTTCGCTGCGGAAGAAGGGGGATGTCAGGTTGAATGCGGTGCTGCCTCGGCCATGGCAGCCGCAGGGCTGGTACAGCTTATGGGAGGGAACGCAGAGCAAGCGATCAATGCCTCTTCCATGGCGCTTCAGAACAGCCTGGGGATGATCTGTGACCCGGTCGCCGATCGTGTTGAGGTACCGTGCCTCGGGAAGAATATTCTCGCCGCGACAAATGCATTGAACTCCGCGAATATGAGTCTGGCTGGTTTCGACCCCGTGATCCCTCTCGGCGAAGTGATCGATGCGATGAGGTTTGTCGGGAATGAGATGCCTCCGTCCTTGTGCTGCACCGGATTGGGCGGATTATCATTGACACCGACAGCAAAAAGGCTTCACAATAAATTACAGAAAAAATAATTTCCACAGGTTAGGTCGGTGGAGGGAATCTGTGAAAAAACCGTGAGCTGGATGGCATTCATCATCACGGGTGTTTCGCCGACCACGGAAAATGTCGGACTGGCAGAAATAGCCATGTTCATGTAAGTTGAAGATGCCGGAGTGTACGTTGTGCATGAAATGTGAAAACGGGTTGTCCTCATCAATCGTGAAGGTGCGAGGAATTTCAATATGAACGTTATCGATTCGAAAACGATCGCGCTTGCGGCAACCTTCGTGGAGTGGATCGATACCATGGAGGAGGCCATGCGGGTAAGTATGGGCGGAGAATACATAATGCCGCAGCGGTTGCATCTGGATCAGGGAAAAAACACATTCCTGGTCATGCCCTGCATTGCCGGTGAATATTGGGTCACCAAACTTGTCTCATTCTGTCCCGATAATACAGTGTCGGGCATTCCTTCCATCTACGGAACGATCGTACTCAGCCGTACCGGAACAGGCGAACCGCTCGCCGTGATGGAAGGTGGGGACATTACCGCATTAAGGACGGGAGCGGTCAGTGCTCTCGGGATCAAATACCTTGCTCCTGAGAAAGCAACAACCCTTGGCATCGTTGGTACAGGTTCGCAGGGTATCCAGCAGGCCAGATTTGCTTGTACCGTCAGGGATATTCGACAGGTTACCGTCTTCGATCGGTCGGAACGATCTATTTCCCGGTTCCTCGATGCATTCAAAGCGGACTTCCCCGCTATACGGGTCAGGGTAGCAAAGAATGCCGAACAGCTGTGCTCAGAAACAGAAATAATCATCACGGCCACTAATTCAAACGATCCGGTTTTTCCGGATAGGTCAGTATTATTTGAAGGGAAAACATTCATAGGGATAGGATCCTATAAACCGGATTGCAGGGAATATCCTGACAGTTTTTTCAAACAGATCGATCAGATCTTCGTGGACACCATCCATGGTAAAAAAGAGAGCGGGGACCTCCTCTATCCTATTCAAAACCGATTGATACCGGAAAGTAACATCTACCCGCTCGGTTCGTTGATTGTAGGAACTGTCGCTCTTTCCGCGAAACCTACAAGATTTTATAAAACAGTGGGAAGTGCGTTGTTTGATCTGTATGCTGCAAAACTGATATATGAAAAGACATATGGGTACTTATAACCCGGTTGGAAGGGAACTACATCCCAGGGGTCCGAGGGTGTGTTAAAACAACTTTCATCATACAATGTTTCTTTTTCAATAATTGACAGGAGCCGATCATGATCCGTCGTGCACTATTTAATATAACTTACCTTTTCGTCGCATCGGTTTGCCTTCCCCCGGCCAATTCGTTTGCGCAGGAGAAGCCGTTCGATCCGATCCTTACCCTGGACAGGATATTTACATCGGACGATTTCCGGCAGGAGTCTTTCGGCCCCGCCCGCTGGATGAAGGACGGGGATTCCTATACAACGCTCGAACGATCCGAAAAAACAAAAAGCGGAAGGGACGTCATTCATTATTCGGCGGGATCGGGGAAAAGGGAAGTGCTCGTCCCGGCGTCCCTCCTCGTTCCTCCGGGAGATACGCTGCCGCTCCGCATTGAAAATTATCAATGGTCGGCGGATGAGAAAAAACTGCTCGTCTTCACGAACAGCAAACGCGTCTGGAGACAGAACACCAAAGGCGAGTACTGGGTGCTGGATCTCGGTGACGGACGTCTGATAAAACTCGGGCAGAAGCTCGACCCTTCAACGCTCATGTTCGCCAAACTCTCGCCGGACGGTGCGCGCGCGGCCTATGTCTATGAGAACAATATCTACGTCGAGACCATTGCGGACGGACATGTCGCTCAGCTGACGCACGACGGATCCGGGACCATCATCAACGGGAATTTCGACTGGGTCTATGAGGAGGAATTCGAGATCCGCGACGGCTTCCGCTGGAGCCCCGACGGTACCTCGATCGCCTTCTGGCAGCTCGACAGCAAGGGAGTCAGGGACTTCCATATGATCAATAATACCGATTCGCTCTATCCGCAGGTGATTACGTTCAAATATCCGAAGGTCGGCGAAATGAACTCAGCCTGCCGGATCGGCGTCGTTCCGTCGGCAGGCGGCGACATCGTCTGGCTCAGTGTACCCGGAGATCCCCGGAACACGTATATCCCGAGGATGGAATGGGCAAGGAATTCGAAAGAGATCATACTGCAACATCTCAACAGGCTTCAGAACCGAAACGATGTCATCCTCGCGGATATCGCGACAGGAGAGATTCGTATTGTAATGACGGACAGCGACAGCGCATGGGTGGATGTGATGGATGACCTCTACTGGATAAACGACGGGGAGGCGTTCACATGGGTGAGCGAAAAGGACGGCTGGCGGCATATCTATCTGGTATCCCGGAAAGACGGCAGGGAGAAACTTGTTACCCCGGGTGAGTTCGATGTCGTTCACGTTGAAGGGGTAGACAAAAAAGGAGAATGGCTGTATTACCTCGCTTCGCCCGATAACCCAACGCAACGTTATCTCTACCGCGTTCACCTCGATGGGAAAGGGAAACCGGAACGCATTAGCCCCCTCGGGCAGCCGGGCATCCATTCGTATCAGTTCTCCCCCTCGATGAAATGGGCTTTCCACACATTCAGCAATATAAATACGCCGCCCGTCATCGAGCTCGTTCAGCTCCCTAAACATAGTGTAGCGAGGACGATGGTCACGAACAACGAGTATAAAGAAAAGATGTGTAAACTTAACATGCGACCAGTCGAATTCTTCCGTGTCGATATAGGCGGCGGAGTTCTTCTCGATGGCTGGTGTATGAAGCCGCCGGATTTCGATTCCACGAAGAAGTACCCGATCTTCTTCACCGTCTACGGAGAACCGGCCGGGCAGACAGTGCTGGACCGGTGGAACGGGAGCCTCTGGGATATCATGCTCGCGCAGCAGGGCTACATCCTGGTGAGCATCGATAACCGGGGTACCCCTGCACCGCGCGGACGCGGGTGGAGGAAGAGCATCTACCGTCAGATAGGGATCCTCGCGTCGGCCGACCAGGCCGCCGCGGCACGGGCACTCCTTGGGAAGTGGCGGTTCGCTGACTCATCCCGTGTCGGCATCTGGGGCTGGAGCGGCGGCGGATCGATGACACTGAATGCGATGTTCCGTTACCCGGATCTCTACAAGACCGGCATCGCAGTGGCATTCGTGAGCAATCAGCGATACTACGACGATATCTATCAGGAACGGTATATGGGATTGCCTGACGATAACGCCGCGGGATTCCGGGATGGTTCGCCGATCACATTCGCGAAAAATCTGAAGGGGAATCTTCTTATCGTCCACGGCTCCGGCGATGATAACGTGCATTTCCAGAATTTCGAAGCGCTGGTGAATGAACTCGTTGCAAACAACAAGCACTTTACGATGATGGAATACCCGAACCGCTCCCACGGTATTTATGAGGGAAAGGGAACATCGCGCCATCTCTATGAACTGTTAACCTGGTATCTGAACCAGAACCTCCCGCCAGGACCGAAGGAACGATAAAATGCATAGTATCTGCGAAGCCGTAACGTCTGCCCTGGTAACTGCGTTACACGGGATGAAGAACACCGGGTATTTGATCGCTCTCCTTACCATTGTTGTCTGCGATTCGGCGGGCCAGCCGGCGAGCGGCTCCGCCACCACAACGATGTTATGGTACGATCACCCCGCCCTGAAATGGGAGAACGCGCTTCCCGTGGGGAATGGCCGGCTCGGCGCCATGGTCTTTGGAAAAACCGATGTTGAAAGGATCCAGTTCAATGAGGAGACTTACTGGAGCGGCGGGCCCTATTCACAGACGGTAAGAGGGGGATCGGGGCATCTGTCGGAAATTCAAAAACTCGTGTTCGAAGGGAAGTACAAAGAAGCCCATAAGTTATTCGGCCGTTATCTCATGGGGTATCCGGTCGAACAGCAGAAGTACCAGTCGATGGGAGACGTGATCCTGAAATTTGACCGTAAAGGCGAAGTGAAAAATTATAGTCTCGAACTCGACCTCGATAGCGCCATCGTCCGGGTACGCTACGATCAGGACGGGGTACGATTCACACGGGAAATATTCTCGAGCGCGGTCGATCAGGTCATCGTCATCAGACTCACAGCATCTGCGCCGGGGAGCATTTCGCTGTCTGCGGAACTGAGAGGGTGCAGGAACGAGGCACATTCGAATTACGGCACCGATTATTTCTGGATGGACAGGTGGGGGGATGATGGCCTGCAGGTAACGGGCCGTTCAGCCGATTATTTGGGGATCGAAGGGAAAATACGGTACCGGGCCTGCGTAAGGGTCGGGCACGACGGCGGATCGCTGGGCAGTAATGGAACAGAACTGATCCTCAGGAACGCCGATGCGGTGACGTTCTATCTGGCTGCTGCTACGAACTTCGTCAATTACAGGGATGTCAGCGCGGATCCGGAAAAAAGGACCGCGGATGTGTTCTCATCGCTCGCGGCCCGGTCCTATGAGGAGATCAAACGGGACCATGTTCGTGAATACCAGAACTACTTTCGTCGGGCCAGTCTGCGTTTCGGATCCGCTCCGAACTCTTTTCTTCCAACGGACCGGCGGATCAAAGCGTTCGACGGACAGAACGATCCGGATCTTGCGGCACTATGCTTTCAGTTCGGCCGGTATTTGCTGATCTCTTCTTCCCGTCCCGGCACCCAACCGGCGAATCTGCAGGGGATCTGGAATCAGTATATGAATCCTTCCTGGGATTCGAAGTATACAACGAACATCAATACGGAAATGAATTACTGGCCGGCAGAAGTCTCAAACCTCTCCGACTGCACCGAACCGCTGGCACGTATGATACAGGAACTGACCGTCCAGGGAACCGAGGTCGCAAAGGAACATTACGGCGCGCGCGGCTGGGTGTTCCATCAGAACACCGACCTGTGGCGGGTGGCGGCTCCGATGGACGGAGCGCAGTGGGGAACATTCACGACCGGCGGGGCATGGCTGTGCACGCACCTCTGGGAACATTTCCTGTTCACCGGTGATACGATATTTCTCCGTCGCATGTATCCTGTGATGAAAGGGAGCGCTGAGTTTTTCCTCGACTTCCTCGTAGAACATCCGAAGTATGGCTGGCTTGTGACTAATCCATCCACCTCGCCTGAAAATTTTCCCGACAGACCCGGTAACGGTGAGTTTTTCGATGAGGTGACGTCATGGAACAGCCCGGGAGTCACCATTTGTGCAGGATCCACAATCGATATGCAGATTCTGAGCGATCTGTTTACCGCTGTCGCTGGCGCGGCAGAAGTCCTGAATTGTGATAAAGCGTTCAGTGAGAGGATCGTAGCGGCCAGGAGTCATATTGCCCCGATGCAGATCGGAAAACGGGGTGATCTGCAGGAATGGCTTGAGGATTGGGGGCAGAAAGAAAAAAGCCATCGTCACATTTCAAATTTGTACGGATTGTTTCCCGGGCATCAGATCTCAATCGGGCGTACGCCTGACCTTGCGAAAGCCGCACGGGTTGTCCTGGAGCAGCGCGGCCTTGAAGGCAACGGTTGGTCATCAGCGTGGAAAATGTGCTGCTGGGCCCGCCTGCGCGATGCGGAACGATCCCTGGAAAATTTCACCTACGGGATCCGTCACTATACATTCGAAAATTTATTCTCAAATTGTGCCGGTGCGCTCCAGGTCGACGGATCGTTTGGCGTGACGGCAGGGATAGCGGAAATGATCATGCAATCGCAGGACAGCATCGTCAACCTTCTGCCGTCGTTGCC
>CAYGXH010000134.1:4360-7527 GCA_964353675.1 uncultured Chlorobiaceae bacterium | reverse complement strand
TGCAATCCCTCGTTTGTCATACCCGCATGCTTCAAGCGGCCCGCCCGAACGACCGATATGCTACACGAGCCAGTTCGATCGCCTGCCCGCCGGATAAGGACAACATATGGCAGGCGGGGGCGGAGTATCCAAGGCTTAGACTTAGCTCAGGATTCCTGATAAGAGCATTTCCGCCAGAGGCGGACAGGCAGGAATGACACTAATCATTGTTGTTCTATGTTTTTGACTTTTTCTTTCGTCATTTCAATTTATTTTGGAAAGCACTGATATCATTCCATTTATCAGTATTCCTCGGCAAATAAGTTTTTATCGGAAATGAATTTGATATTATTTCGCGTCCGGATTTTAGTGAATTGATATCCTTTTGTGTAATCGCCTGCATCAAAATGTTACCAATGGCAGTCGCTTCCGCCGGTCCGGCGAGAACCGGAATTCCGCATGCATCAGCCGTGAATTGATTCAGCAGTTCGTTTTTCGATCCTCCGCCAACTATATGAAGCATTTTTATAGAAGCACCGGTTACGGCAATGAGATTTTCAAGAACTGCTCTATATTTCAATGCAAGACTTTCCAGAATACAGCGTGTAAACTCGCCGGGTGTTTGAGGGACGGTTTGATTGGTTTTACGGCAATAGGTTTTAATTGCTTCCAGCATATCAGGCGGATTGAGGAAAGAATTATCATCCGGATTAAGTATGCAAATAAATTCTTTTGATTCAAGCGCTATTCGGACAAGCTCAGTGTACTCGTAGGTACTGCCAAGTCGTTCAAAACTTTTGCGTGTTTGCTGTATCAGCCAAAGACCCATCACGTTTTTTAAAATTCGTACTGTTCCGAAAATGCCGCCTTCATTAGTAAAATTATTTATTAACGATTCATTGGTGATTATCGGTTTTTGTGTTTCAATTCCCAGACACGACCAGGTGCCTGAACTAATATAGGCCCAATTATTATTTTGTGCCGGAATTGCGGCAATTGCACTTGCAGTATCATGACAGCCGACTGTAACGACATCTACATTTTTCAATCCCGTTTCATCACAAATATCCTGCAGTAATTTCCCTATAACTGTTCCGGGCATAACTATAGGTACTGTTATATGCATTGGCAGACCGAGGGAATAGAATATATTTCGGTCATATGATTTTGTGTTCGCGTTTAACAGTTGAGATGTTGAAGCGACCGTATATTCGTTTATCTTTACGCCTGTAAGCAAAAAGTTGAACAGGTCCGGCATGAATAAAAGCGAACCGCCGCATTTTAATGCAGGTTCACCTGAAAGCACAGAGCTGTATAGTTGGAAAACGGAATTGAATTGCAAGAACTGAATTCCGGTGATTTTGTACAGTTCTTCGCTCGGTATTTTTTCGAATACTTTCTCCGGAATTCCATTTGTGCGTACATCACGGTAACAGAACGGAAATCCTATGAGGTCATTGTTGTTTCCGACAAAACCAAAATCAACGCCCCAGGTGTCAATGCCGATCGATTGAATATCGGCATGCCCTTTTTGAACGGCAAGTTTTAATCCGGTCTTGATTTCCTCAAAAAGCGCAAGAACATCCCAGTGCAAATGTCCGAGAATATTTATCTGTTTGTTGGGGAATCTGTGAATATCTTCGATATGGAGTTTATGGCCGTCGAAAATACCGATTATAGCGCGTCCGCTTTCCGCGCCAAGATCGAAAGCGAGGTACTTTGATTGCGTCACGACAAATCTTTCAGTTATAGTTTTATCGTTTCGGTTTTCGTTTTAATGATTTTAATCCCAGGTCTTTACGTATGCCGAATTTCTCGCGCAATTCGAACAACCGACTCACTTGCTTTTTAGCAAGTTCCCGAACTATTCCTAGCTGCCTGGCGATGAACTGAATTTGCGCGTTATGTTCGAGTGTTTCCATTTTGTGGTATGCGTTTAAGAGACTGTTGCCGACAGTCAGAGCCCCGTGATTTGCCAGCATAAAAGCGTCATAGTCCAGTATGTATTTCGATATAGATTTGTAGAGTTCGTCTGTACTTGGAGTGCCATATTCTACGACGGGAACTGCTCCAAGTACGATTACCGCCTCCGGCAGTACCATTTTATCAAGTGGGATACCGGCGACAGCGAATGCGGTTGCATATGGCGGGTGGGCGTGGCAGACAGAATTTACATCGGGTCGGGCTTTATAAATCTGAATATGCATATTCGATTCGGAGGAAGGTTTCTTCTTCCCTTCTACAAGATTTCCGTTCATATCCAGGATGATAAGATCTTCCGATTGCATGAATCCTTTACTTACGCCGGTCGGAGTGATTAGCACGGAGTTATTGTCAATTCGCACGCTGATATTACCGTCGTTTGAAGCCACATAACCGCGGTCGTACACGCGTTTTCCGATATTGATCAATTCTTTTTTTAAAGAATCCAGATTTATCATTATAAGTCCTTAGCTTTTATCCAATCTAACAGAAACATTGACGAAATATTTAGATGGACTAATTTGATTTGCATCGTTTTATGTACCGAGTCGAATGATAGCTAATTTCTTGTTCAGATTCAATTTTATTTATTTTAATTTAAATCGGATTTGGATAAGTATGTTTTATTAAGTAAATGATGAGCTTCTGAAAGCAGGTTGGGAAATCGATAGAAAGGTAGCGGATAAGCTGGCGATATACCACTCCAATAAATAGAAAAGATTGCTTTCGAATCTGTGGTACTCATAGTAATCTGGGAATATTGAGATAAGCGTGGTAAATTACCATTGATGACCAAGAGCGGAGAGATGTTGCTGAGAAGTAGTACTCCCAAGGCGTGCGGCTTTCTGATAATTGTCAATTGCCTTCTGCTGTTTACCCAAAAGATCGTACATTTTCGCCATATCCTCATAGATAATTGGCAAGTAAGGATTCAATGAAATTGCTTTTTGAAATAGCTGGATTGCTGTATCGGATTCACCTTTCGCCACATAGGCCTTAGCCATGTTTTTATACCCTAATACGTAATTCGAATCTGTTATTATTGATCTTTCGAAAAAATATAATGCTGAATCGTAATTCCCAGACTCATAATATATTAAACCGAGATTATTATATACGCCGGGAATATCATTCTTTAATTCAATCGTCATATTGAACTTCTTAGCCGCTCCATCAAGGTTGCCATGCTGATAATAATAATTTCC